>VGQR01000262.1 GCA_016882345.1 Cyanobacteria bacterium K_DeepCast_35m_m2_023 | reverse complement strand
CCACGCGCAGGCACAGCTGGGTCGCACCGGCAGCCTGGGCACTTTCACGATCGGACTGGGAAATGTCCCAGAACACATAGGCCCATTGCGGATCGCGGGGCAGAAACACCACGTGGGTTTCGGCGGCGGGCCTGGGTGCGGGATCCAACTCCTGCTCGATCGCCTGAAGGTTGATCTCTGAACCCGTCCTCGAGTTGATGGCCTCCAGCAGCTCCTCTTTGGATTTGCGGCTGTAGAGACTCACGCCCAGATCACTGGCCACCTGCCGCAGTTGCCTGAGGGTCATGCGTGCCAGCGAGGAGAGGGACTGGGTCACGGATCAGAAATTGTTTGGGATCAGTCTTGTGACTTTCCCAGACTTGGCATCGGCCTGGGGCCTGCAGTCAGGAACCACTGACTGCAAACGGGCCATGCTGGCCCGCGCAGCCGCCATCAAAAAAGGCGCCCGCAGGCGCCTTTCAGGGGTGGTTGTGACCCGCGTTTCAGCGGCCGATGCTGCGGTAGGGAACCTTCGAGAGGTAGTCCATGGAGGTGTTGCCTGAGGCTCCGCCACTGGTGCGCAGGGCCGGCAGGTTGCGAACCCAGGGCAGATAGTCCTCGACATAGCCCCCGCGGCGCTGACGGCTGCGCTCGGGAATGCTGCGGGCCTTGCCGGTGTAGACGACCTGGGGGAAGCCCAGGATGCTGCGGTAGTAGGCGTCGTAGCGAGGGCTGGTGATGTTGAAGGGGGTTTCGCCTAGATCTCGTGAGCCCACCACCCGGTTGCGGTGGTAAGGAACGGTATCGTAGCCGAAGGCTTCGAAGTATTCCTGGCTGTCGAGGATGTCGTCAACCATGCCCCGCACGCCGCGGGTCATCAGCACGGCTGACCAGGCGATCTCTTCCGACTTGCCGTGGGTTTTGCGCCCCAGCAGCTTTTCAACCAGGTGGCGGGCCACCTTGTAGTTGCTGTTGAGGGTGTAGAAGCTGCGATTGAAGGTGTCCGACAGGCAGAGCGAGCGGATGAAGTCGCGCACCGTGATCTGACCGTCACGCAGCTGGGACTCGAGGGTGCGGTCGCGGTCGACCTTGAAAGCGTGGAAGAAGATCTGCCGGTAGGCAGCCTCAATCACGAAGTTCTGGTCTTCGCGATCCATGGCCTTGTCCATGGATACGGCCTTCGGATCCTCATCAGAACCCACCCGCAGCGCGTTCACGCGCGAGTTCTGGGTGGTGGGTGCGTACTTCAGGAGCGGCAGGGCCACGCGAACTCTGGCAGTCGTCGCCCCGGATCGTAGAAGTCCGTCTGGGCAGGGATTCGACCAGGCTGGGCAGGACTCACAGTCCGTAACGTTCTGGCGGCGCCTTCACCAGCCCAGCAGCGACAGCGTCTGGCTGTTGGCCTTGGGCTCTGTCGTCGCCTTGGCCACGGTCGCCGGAGATCCGGGTTCGTCCTCGTGCAGCCGGGTCTCAATGCAGAACGACGCGGTGTTGGAGAGTCCTTCGACTGTGCTGGTGCGCAGGCGCACATCGGGCCCGTCAAAGCTGAACCGCTCGAAGCTGTTCATCGTCTCGTAGCTGGTGGTCAGCAGCAGACCGTCCCGCTCGTCCATGCGGAACTGGCCTGCCACGGGCGCGGTTTCGGCATAGCCCCGATCCCGCAACAGCAGGCCAGCCCGGCCCCGTTCGTCGCTGGGGATCAGGCCGAACAGGCTTTCGCCTTCATGGGTTTCGCCGGCCTTGTCCCAGGCCATCGAACCGCTCCAGCGCACCTGACACCCACCCACCAGGCCGGCAGGGTCCTGTTGGTGCAGCTGGGCGATCGCAATCAGGCGTGGATCGTCGGCCTCCAGCCCCTCGACCACGATCAACGAGCCGCCCGCTTCGGCGCGGCGGTGCAGCAGATGGTGACTGCTGCGCTGGGAGTGCCAGCGGCCACAGCTGAGTCTGAAAAAGCTGATCGCATCGTCGATGCGCATGGCCGCAAGGGGGCGCAGGGTTGGAGTGATGATCGCAGGGACTGGTGGGGAAGCGTTGTTGGCTGGCGTGCTGGCAGCTTTGACAGCGGCCCTGTGTTGGACCTTGGCCAGCCTGTGCTGGCGACGACTCCCCTGCTCACTGGAGGCCACTCAGCTCAACCTGCTCAAGAACGTCGTTGGCTTGACCCTACTGCTGCCTGTGCTGCATCAAGTCTGGTCGCCTTTGCCGGGGGCGGTTTGGCTGCTGCTGATCGTCAGTGGGGTGCTGGGGATCGCCGCTGGCGACAGCCTGTTTTTTGCTGCGCTGCGACGCCTGGGGGCCCGCACCACACTCACGATCGAAGCGGCGGCGCCCGTGGTCACGACCTTCGCTGGGATCGCGCTGTTGGCCGAATGGCCCAGCCTTGCCCAGGCCCTGGGGGTGCTGCTGGTGGCGGCCGCCGTGGTGCTGGTGGCCCAGAGCGGCATCAGTGAGGCGGCTGCCGCTCCACTGGGTCAACGCCAGCAGCGTCTGGGTGTCGTTCTGGGACTGCTGGCGGTGTTGTGCGCCAGCGGCGGCGCCCTGCTGGCTCGCCAAGCTCTGGCAGACCAGGCTGTGTCGCCCTGGCAGGCAGCGATGGTGCGATTGGCTGCTGCCACGGCCGTGCAGCTGCCGTTGGCGCCGGCGCTCCTGGCGACAGCCCGGGCGGGGGTGGGGCCCCAGCCCAGAGTTCGCCGCTGGCCGCTCGTGCTGCTGGCTACCGTGCTGGGCACCACTCTGGGGATCGGCCTGCAGCAAACAGCCCTGATGCACCTGCCAGCGGGTCAGGCGGTGACGTTGATGGCCACAGCTCCAGCAATGGCGCTGGTGTTGGCTCCCCTCGACGGCGATCGACCGGGGCTCAGGGGGCTGTTGGCGGCCCTGCTGGCGCTTGGGGGTGTGGCCTTGGTGGTTCGTTCCTGAGCCGTTGATCGGCCTGGGTTTGTGCCCAGGCGATCAGATCGTCCAGTTGCAGCGTGAGGACATTGCGGTCCCGTTGCTGGGCCAGCGCTTCCAGTTGTTGGGCGGCCTTGGTCAACTGATGGGCGAGCTGGGCGATGAAGGCGTTGTCGCCGCTCAGGCTGGGTTGTTGCCGCAGCCAGGATTCGATCGTGGCCTGGTCGGGGAGGCCTGGTTGATTGGCTGCCTGCTGCACGTGCTGCAGGGTTCTGAGCGCATGGGCCAGCAGCCGCAGGTGATGGCGCTCCAGAGCAGGCAACAGGGTGCTGTCGAGCTGGTTGACGTCGGCAACGCTCAGAGGGCTGGCGTTTGCGTCGTTGCGAGAGCCATTCAAGGGCGTGGCGTGAGGCGAAAGCCGCAGGAGTGTCCCTCTTGCAGACGCCAGTGCACCCGTTCGACGTCGCAGTCGGGAAACGTCTGGCGGATCAGTTGCAATTCCTGGTCGCAGATGCAGGGGAACTGCTCGGCGATGCGCATGATCGAGCAGTGAAATTCACTAATAATCCAACTGTTGCCCTCGGCAAGGCACTCCGCCACATAGCCCTCGGCCTTGCGCAGCTCGACGAGACGGGCCAGACGGGCCTCAAGAGGGGCATCACCAAGCCGCTGGCAGTAGTCGGCGGCCTGCTGCACGGCCTGGAGGTCGAGCAGGGACTTCAGGGTGTCGTCGGGCAGCTGGCCTGCCAGGGAATGGAGCAATCCCAGGGCAAACGTTTCGCTGCCATCGGGAAACTGGCCCTGGCCGGCACTGGTGAGTCGCCAGCGATTGCTCGGTCGACCCGGGCCTTCGCTGCTGGGGCTGGCCTCCACCAACCCCTCGTCTTCGAGAGAGCGCAAGTGCCGTCTGGTCACCTGGACCGAGACACCCAAAGTGCTGGCCAGGTCTGCAGCGGTGGCTTCGCCGAGTCGCAGCAGGATGGCCAGCAACCCAGTCCGGGTTGGGGTCTGGGGTTGTGCCTGGGC
>VGQR01000261.1 GCA_016882345.1 Cyanobacteria bacterium K_DeepCast_35m_m2_023 | reverse complement strand
ATCTTTCCGGTGCTGACCCCACTGGCCGTAGACCCCTCACACCCGTTCCCGTTCATCAGCAACCTGAGCATCAATGTCGCCGCCCTGGTGCGGGACCCCGAGAGCGGCCAGCAGCAGTTCGCGCGGATCAAGGTGCCGCAAAAAATTCTGCCACGCTTTCTGCCCATCCCCACCGAACTCAGCGGCCGCACGCCCGAGCCGGTGTTCACCGCGATTCCACTGGAACAGGTTGTGGCCTTCAACCTGGCGCTGCTGTTCCCAGGGATGGAGATCGAAGGTCACTACTTCTTTCGGATCACCCGCGACGCCGACCTCGAACTGCGGGACCTCGAAGCCGATGACCTGATGGAAGCCATCGAGGAAGGCCTGCGCAAACGCAAACGGGGCGGCGAGGTGGTGCGCCTCGAAGTCGCCGATGAGATGCCCGACGACGTCGTGCACTTGCTGATGGAGGGCATGCACGTCGAACCCGAGGATCTGTACCGCATCAACGGTCCCCTCGGTCTCGACGACCTGATGAGCCTGATGGCGATTCCACTGCCCAAGCTCAAGGACAAACCCCACAAGGGGCGGACCATTCCAGCCCTGGCGCGGGCGCAGAAGAGCAAACTCGAAGATGGCTCGCTCAAGGCTGAGGAGTTCGAAAGCATCTTCTCGGTGATTCGCCGCGGCGATGTGCTGCTGCAGCACCCCTACGACCTGTTCTCGACCTCGGTCGAAGAATTCCTCGGTCAGGCGGCCGATGACCCGGCGGTGCTGGCGATCAAGATGACCCTCTACCGCACCTCCAAGGACTCACCGGTGGTCGCGGCCCTGATCCGGGCCGCTGAAAACGGCAAGCAGGTCATGGCCCTGGTCGAACTGAAGGCCCGCTTTGACGAAGACAACAACATCCAGTGGGCCAAACAGCTCGAAAGCTCAGGTGTGCACGTGGTCTACGGGGTGCAGGGGCTCAAGACCCACACCAAGATCGCGCTGGTGATCCGCCGTGAAAAGGAACGACTCAAGAGCTATGTCCACATCGGGACAGGCAACTACAACTCCAAGACCTCAAGCCTTTACACCGATCTCGGCCTGCTGACCGCCAGGCCCGAATTCGGCGAAGACCTGGTCGAGCTGTTCAACTACCTGACCGGCTTCTCCAAACAGCAGAGCTTCCGCAAGTTGCTCGTCGCGCCGGTCACGCTGCGTCGTGGGATGGAGACCCTGATCCGACGGGAGATCGAGCATGCCCGCAACGGCCGTGGGGGGCACATCAGGGCCAAGATGAATGCCTTGGTTGATCCAGCCATCATCGCCCTGCTCTACGAGGCCTCCCAGGCGGGCGTGAGGATCGAATTGATCATCCGCGGCATGTGCTGTCTCAAACCAGGGCTGGCCGGCGTCAGCGAGCAGATCAGCGTGATCAGCGTCGTTGGGCGCTTCCTCGAGCACTCACGCCTGTTTTGGTTTGCCAACGGCGGCGACAGTGAGCTGTTCATCGGCAGCGCCGACTGGATGGGCCGCAACCTCGATCGACGCGTCGAAGCTGTGGCTCCGATCGAAGATGCGCAGATGAAATCCCACCTCGAAAGCCTGCTGGATCTCTACCTCAACGATGGCAGCGCTTGGCACATGAACAGTGACGGGCAATTCATGCAGCGTCAGCATGAGGCTGAACCACAACGGGCCCAGGGAGAATTGATGCAGCGCTGGCGCGGTGGACTGCTGAGCGCGAATGCATCCGCAACAGCGAAACAAGCCTAGGCAGAGCGCCAGCAAAGCAGCGGCCCATCACAATTTCCCTCGATTCGATACAGGAAAATTTCCGCTTTGTGACGTTGCCGACGCACGCGCAGTGCTACATTCCGGCCAAATCCATTCGGAGGCTGGGGTGATGGGGACACCTCTGCAATCCGCCCTCGACGTTGTTGACAACAACGTCACTGGGCGGAAACCAATCAGCAAGGCTTCCGGGCCTCGCACGGGCAGCAGGCACAGCGCCGACTCGATCGGCTGGTATCTGAGCACCATCGGACGTGTGCCGTTGTTGACACCAGCTGAAGAAATCGAGCTGGCCCATCACGTGCAGGCGGGCAAACGGCTCCAGGAGATTGCTGTAGCCGAACGCACACCACAGCAACGGCGCCAGATTCGCATGGGCCAGCGGGCTCGCGATCGCATGATGGCCGCCAATTTGCGCCTGGTGGTCAGCGTCGCCAAGAAGTATCAGAATCAAGGGCTGGAGCTGCTGGACCTGGTCCAGGAAGGGGCCATCGGCCTGGAGCGGGCGGTCGACAAATTCGATCCGGCCATGGGCTACAAGTTTTCGACATACGCCTACTGGTGGATTCGCCAGGGGATGACGCGCGCGATCGACAACAGCGCCCGCACCATCCGCTTGCCGATCCACATCAGCGAAAAGCTCTCCAAGATGCGCCGGGTCAGCCGGGAGCTCTCGCACCGACTCGGTCGACAGCCTAACAGGCTCGAGCTCTCCCATGCTCTCGATATGACGCCGGAAGAGCTCGAGGAACTGATGGCCCAGAGCGCCCCCTGCGCCTCGCTCGATGCCCATGCACGCGGAGACGAAGACCGCAGCACCCTGGGCGAATTGATCGCCGATCCGAACAGCAACGAGCACTTCGACTCGATGGATCGCCATCTGCAAAAGGAGCATCTCGGCGGCTGGCTGTCCCAGCTCAATGAGCGCGAACAGCAGATCCTCAAGCTGCGCTTCGGACTGGAGGGGTCCGAACCCCTGACCCTGGCCGAAATCGGCAGACTGATTAACGTCTCCCGCGAGCGCGTCAGGCAGCTGGAAGCCAAGGCGATCATGAAGCTGAAGCTGCTCAGCTCCATGCGCCAGGCAGCCTGAACCCCCTTTGGCGGTCTGGCTTGCCGAACTGCCCTTGTGGTGGCGTCAGGGCCTGGGCGTGGCAGCGGTCGCACTCTGGCTGACCCTGCTCGCCATCGCAGCCCTACAGCTGCGGCGGCTGACGCTGCACGGCGGCAGCGGCCAACGGGAATGGAGCCGCAAACTGGTTCATATCGGCACCGGTGCCGTGGTGCCCCTGGCCTGGCTGTTCGTCATTGACCGCTGGATCGCGATCCCCGCAGCCGCCACGATCACCCTGCTGGCAGCGATCAATCACCGCACCCGTCTGCTACCAGCCATTGAAGATGTCGGGCGCCACAGCTACGGCACGATCGCTTACGGAGCAGCGATCACAACCCTGTTGTGGTTGTACTGGCCCGAGCGGGCCGATGCCGTCTGTGCTGGCGTGCTGGTGATGGCCATCGGCGATGGACTGGCTGGCCTGATCGGACCGCTGCTGACCTCCCCCAGCTGGACTCTGTGGGGCCATCGCAAATCGATCGCCGGAACCTCCACCATGGCCGCAGCCAGCCTGGTGAGCCTGGAACTGATGACCAGCCTCAGCCAGACCGATGCTCGGCCCTGGGTGCCCCTGGCCATCGCTGGGGTGGCCACGGCCCTCGAGCAGCTGGCCTGGCTGGGCATCGACAACCTGACGGTGCCGATCGTCAGCGGCTGGCTCTGGGCCCGCTGGTGTTGAACACGGCTCAGGTCAGCAACAGGTGCGCGGCGACGCTCCCAGTCGTGCTGAGTGCCCAGACCAGCGACAACAACACGGTCGGCCGGCTCATCGCGCAACCGCAATTGCCACTGCCGGATCAGGTCAGCACGCTCAATCCAGCTGTTGAGCGCGGCGTGATGAATGGCCACCAGGTCCCAGTGCCGTTGCTGCGCAGTGAGCTGAGCCCAGGACAAAAGATCGACGAGCCGGCAAAAGCAGGCCCCCCAGCGACCTGCTCCAGATCAAAAAGCTGCAACGGCTCGCTGACACCGCAACACTGAAGGAGATCACCCATGGTCCCCCTTGGCAATGACAAACCAACCTTAAT
>VGQR01000260.1 GCA_016882345.1 Cyanobacteria bacterium K_DeepCast_35m_m2_023 | reverse complement strand
CTTTAGACCGCTTTACGCAGCCTGAATCATCGCCTTCTGTCCAGGATTTCCGGGTTTTAGGCACACTGATCCTGTGAGCTCATGCCGTCGCTGGTATGCGTTGCCTGATCTTGTAGAGGTTGGCCAGAGCAAACAGCATCTTGAGCTTGTGATCGTTTTTCTTGATGCCTCGGTAGCGCGTCTTCTGGAAGCCGAACTGATGCTTGATCACCCGAAAGGGATGTTCTACCTTGGCTCGTAGGTGAGCTTTTGCCGTCTCAAACAGATTCTCCAGTCTTCCCTCCGCTGTATCGGGTAGAGCGCGGCGCTGGCCTGGTCTCATGGCGATCCGGAACTGGCACGGACTGTCTTCGAATTCCTGGCGCTTCTCAATGCCGAGATGGCCTGAATCTCCGTAGACCACTTTCTCCTCGCCGTGCAGCCGCTCAGCGGCGGTGTTCAGCTCATGCACATTGGCGGCGGTGCTGACCACCGAGTGGACCAGGCCTGAGGCCGCGTCCACTCCGATATGGCAGCGCATCCCGAAATACCACTGGTTGCCCTTGGCTACCGAGTGCATCTCCGGGTCCCGTTCACCCTTCTTGTTTTTGGTGGAACTGGGAGCGTGGATGATCGTGGCATCGAGGATCGTCCCCTCCTGCAGCAGGGCGCCTTGATCTTTGAGCGTCTGCTTGACCGCCTCGAAAATCTGCTCGCCGATGCCGTGCTCCTCGAGCAGATGACGAAAATTCAGAATCGTGGTCTCATCCGGAATCCGCTCAGAGACCATGTCGATCCCCACAAAGCGTCGGAAGCAGGGGGTGTCAATCAGCATCTCCTCCATCAGCGGATCCGAGAGCGTGAACCACTGCTGCAGCAAGTGAATCCGCAGCATCACCTCCAGAGTGAACGGCGGCCTGCCTCCCTTGGCAGATGGCCGGTGATAGGCCGGCCGGATCAGTGCATGGAAGTCATCCCAGGGGATGGTGTCCTCCATCTCCTCAAGGAAGATCTGGCGCCGCGTCTTCTTCTTGGCGTAGACCTGCTCGTAATCGCTGAACCCCAGCTGAAGTGATCCGCTCACCGGCTAGTCTCAAGCTTGGACTTGATGCCAGTTTACTGGGTTTTTCAGAGGTTCCTTAATCACCTCCGTGCTCTTCATGCTTCGTTTAATCAAGAAAGCACCTCCTGCTAGTACATATGTGGCGCTATCTATCCTAAATCACGAACTCGTGATCAGGATCATCCATAGCAGTACGAAGTGACTCTAGTGACTTGGCCTCTGCCAATGGACTGATTCGAGCAAGTTCGACAGCTGCTGACAAGGAAAGCTCCAATGTCTTCAAGTCATTACGATCCATTGCCTGCCGAACCAATGAAAACAGCTCCTCGAAATTTCTCCTCCTTTCCTCAAAGGAGCGATCAAGAAAGGCTTCAAAGGTAGATCGCACTGCGTCGATCTTGGCAAGCTCAGTTGCACACGCCGCGTCGATGGCGCTGCGCTTAGTTTGCTCCTGCTCAGCGACAACGAGATACTCTTTAACGTCATGAGATATCTTCTGCGCAAGTGCAGCCATATCTGCTGCTTGCGCGAACTTGGCCATGTCCGCAGCTTTCATGTCACACTGCCACCTGCTTAATAACGACGTCAATCTTCGGATTGATAGCTCCATCCTCACCTAAAATAGGTGTCTTCATGATTTGAGCCAAAGACGAGATGATGAGAAGAAGACATCTTAGCCTTTCCATATGCTCAACGTTCTTTCCATCAAATCGATCCATTGAGACCATCTTTTCCAACGAGGAAAGTGATGCCAGGGCTCGGTCTTTTAGCTCGTTCAAAATTCCAGACAACTCATTCAGGCGCTGAAAGACTCCATCAAGCACTGACTCCCTTAACTCCATCTCAGCAATCAATTTATTGGCGTCACACTCGATCTTTGTCGCTTTCGTCAGGGCTTTTTCGCCCTCAGCGGCTACTGCCAAGCCGCCAACCGCGAGAATAGGCGCAAAGGTCACCCCTCCGAGAACGAGACTCCCCAAAGCCATCCCCCCGCCACCTGCAGCCAGAGATCCCCCTCCGAGCGCCGCAAGCAATGCGCTGTTTGCTGCCGCCCCAGAGAGGCCAGAGATTGCGGCCCCAGTGCTGGCTGTGGCAAGCATGGTCACGCCACCTGTCGTAGCAGTCGATGCAAGCACTGAAGCACCTGCAGCCACGAGAAGCCCGTTAAAAACACTTACGGCTTCAACCTTATGCTTTTCGCAAGGGCCAACTGTCGGAATATTTATGTCCACTCCGTCAAGAACTTCGTAGACATCAACCTTTGCCCTCTTTCCTATTTCTTCGATAAGCCTTGCAACGCGGACAAACACCGTCTCCTTGATATCTTTCTGACGCATACCATAGAGCTTGGCTTCGGTATTGACAAAATCGACTCGAGAATCAAGTCTCTTCTTGCGTCGTTCATATCTTTCTTGGGCTCGCTTGACCTTGTCCTGTGCTTCTCCCATTGCACTAGTCCCCTCGACGCCTTTGGAAACGCCAAATGCACCAGCGCCGAGCGCTACAGCGCCAAGGATAAGAGGAAGAACCATTCGATTCAAATTTGGACCGACACACTAAAGGGACGGGCCTAGAGAGTCAATACAGCACCTTCCATGAGCCATGCAGTCTCTGCATGGTTTTCGCGTTATCCGTTTTCCCCGGTGGTTTTCAGGGACTTCTGTGGCCATTCTTCAGCCGCTTCCTCGGAAGCCTCAACGCAGCGGTTGCGTTGCTCTGCACGATCGATGGCATCAGCGGTCTGGCCGATCGCATTCAGCAGGGGACCTGCCACCGGGGCCAGCTCACTGGCGTAGCCGGCCAGGGTTCCCCAGAAGCTGTTACGGCTGGTGTTCGTGCTGCGGCTGATGGCCATCGTGCGGCGGCTGGTTGGTTTGGTGCTCATGTCGGCAGTGAAGAATCGATCGTGAGGACGGTGGTCGTGATGGCTCAGTCTGGGCAACAGCGGCTGAAGCACCCGCCGGCTGCCCATAGGCTTGGCGCGTTCAGCTCGGGCGCTTACCCGGGTTGAGCGGATACACCCGGACCGGGGGTGAGACCCCGGTCTTTTTGTGGCTGGTCTGCGTTGGGGCTTGGTTCAGCTCAGGTCCGCGTCGCGGCCAGGGCCAGTGCATGACCACGGCTCAGCGCCTGGGCGCCTTGGCCCCAATACAGAGACTCCAGCCGCTGACGGGCCGCTTCCAGTGGGTCCTTGGCGCGGCCAGCTTCATGGGACAGGTATTCCGTCACCGCCTGGTAGGCACCCCAGTAGCTGCTGCTCACTCCGGGGATATCGGCGCCGATAGCCTCGCCATCGAACTTGCTGGTCAGGCTCTCCCACGCCGGCAGGTCTTCCAGCCGCTTTGCCCGGGCGGTGCTGGCATCACCGCGGCGGGCATTGACCGTTCCGCTCAGCTGCTCGGCAAAGACACCCTCCACATACGCGCCGAACTGGGCCGCGGTGCAGGGCGTCGCCGCCATTGCCCGCAGCTCCGCCAGGCCCCCGCTGAACTGCTGCCGCTGCACGTCGATCAACGCTGGCAGCTGCGCGATCAGGCTGTTGGCATTACGGGTATGCCGGATCCGGCACACCTTTCCGCCCTGGCCGCTGCGGGTCACCTGACCCAGCGCCGCCGAGAGCGTGTTCTGGCAGACCACCCGGATCGGGGAGAACAGCACTTGAAACGCCAGGCTGCCGTCATGGCTGGTGCAGCCCACCAGGTACTGCTGCACCGGATCACCACGCAGCACCTCCCCTTCTGACTGGCGGATCCGGGCGGTGAACGTCACCTTGCGGCCCTCGGCCAGCACGCAGACCGCGTCCATCGTGGCGTCCTCATACAACGCCTCGGCCACACGGATCAGCTGCTCGTTCTGCACCAGCACGTCGCTG
>VGQR01000259.1 GCA_016882345.1 Cyanobacteria bacterium K_DeepCast_35m_m2_023 | reverse complement strand
ATCCCTGATGGCTCAGGGTGAAGCCGTGGTCGTCTTCACCGCCTTCGTCAGCAGCGCGCGCCAGCTGGTGCGCCATCTCGGCCTCGGAGCCCTGCTCACCGGCCGGGTGCCGGTGGCCGAGCGCCAGGTGCGGGTGGATCAGTTCCAGGCGGGTCAATCGCCCCTGCTGGTGGCCACCTACGGCACCGGTGGGCTGGGCTTCACCCTGCATCGCGCCAGCCATGTGGTGCTGCTTGAGCGTCCCTGGACCCCCGGGGACGCGGAGCAGGCCGAAGATCGCTGCCACCGCATCGGTATGGGCGGTGGCCTCACCAGCCACTGGCTTCAGCTTGGTGTAGCCGACCAGCTTGTCGACAGCCTGATCGCCAGCAAGGCGGAACGCATCGCCCTGGCCCTGCATCGGGGTGAGCAGGTGCTGCGGCGCCGGGCCCTGCCTGCCATGGTGCGGGAGATGCTCGGGGCCTGGTGAGGGTTCAGGGCGCTGGGGCCTCGGGTCTGCAGAGCTGCTCGCGCACCTCCAGGTCGCTGCGCAGCTGGGCATCCAGCTGCCGGGCCGGGAGCGCCCGAGCCAGTTGAACCGCCCTGCGCAGGTCGGCGCAGGCGGCGTCGTCGTTGCCCGCCAGGCTGTGCAGCAGGTAACGGTCGTTGAGGGGTGCGGGGTCCTGCGGGAAAGCGGCCACAACGGCATTGCACTGCTTCAGGCGCGCCTTGATGTCCGCCAGCCGCAGGTCCCGGAGGCAGTCGTCACGGCGCACCCCCCGATCCGGCAGCGGCTCTTCCGCACAACCGGCAAGGAGGCCGATCACCATCCCCAGGCTGGTCAGGCCGATGGCCCATCTCGGGGATCTGGGACGGGGCTGGATCACGCGCCGCCGAACCTCCAGGGCGGAATCCGCCGATTCAATAGCCGTAGCGGTCGTTGCGGGTGGTTCCGCCGGCAGGGGCACTGGTCTGGCCGCTGCCGCTGCTCGGGCTGGTGCCGCTGCTTTCGGGCTGGCGGAAGAGGTCACCCAGGTAGCGGCCACAATCGGGGAATTCGGCCGGGTTCTTCACCACAGCTTCGGTGATCATCACAGCGGCATGCTGCGGGGAGGTCTTGAACAGACGATCCGTCTGGCGCTTGATCACGGCGTAGGCCGCGTCCCAGCTCACCTGGTGGCTGTTGCCGCTGTTGCGCATGAAGCAATAGATCTGGGCGCCCTTGCTGGCGGCATCCTGCTCCTGGGCCTGTGCCCGGGCAGGCAGGGCACCGGTCAGGCTCACCAGCAGGGCCAGTGGCAGGAGCCAGCCCCCACTGCGCACGGGAGTGCCGGAGAGGGAGGGCGCAGGCAGGCGCAGGGCCATGGGCACAGGTGATGGAGCAGGGCCCAAGTTATCGATCGCGCCCAGGGGCGTCGAGCCTCAGCCCGGCGGGGGCTGCCCGCTGGAGGGAAGCACCAGACGCACCACTAACGGCAGCAGGATCAGCACGGTGATGAGGCGGATCGCATGCAGGGCGGCGACCGAAGCGCCCACGCCGAACTCGGCTCCCACCAGGCTCATGCCACTGATGCCCCCCGGGGCGGCGCCGAGCAGGGCGACCACCGGATCCAATCCCAGGAGACGGCTGCAGACCAGGGCCACAGCCAGGCCGCTGCCCACGAGGGTGACGGTGATCAGCAGGGCTGGACGCCATAGTTGCTGCAGGTCGTTGAAGGCCGTCGCCGTGATCCCGGCCCCGATCACCGTGCCGATGGCGATCTCCAGCACGGTGCGCGTCCCTGTGGGCCAGGTTGCTGTTTCCAGGCGGCCGCTGAGACTCACCAGCCCGGCCCCCAGCAGGGCACCGGCGAGTGGCGCGGCCGGGATCCCGGTGCGCAGGGCCACCAGGCCACCAGCGGTGCCGGCCAGAACCAGGAGCAGGAGTGTCCAGAAACTGCCCATCCCCCCATCATGACCAGAGTGGATTCAGCGCGGGTTGGCCTGCGGGAAAAGGGTGTGCTGTGATCGGCGTCGATACCCCCATCGGCCATGACCTCCGAATCGGTCTCGTTCCGGATCTCCCGCCATACCCAGGATCTTGCCCAGACCACCCATGCCCTGTCCCAGCGGCTGGTGAAACTGGAGCAACGCCTTGAAGCGGTCGAGCTGCAGTTGCTCGTTCTGCAGGAGAGCGTCAGCGAACCGGAGCCCGAACAACTCAACAGCCTGGAGAACGTGGAACGGCTGCTGCATGACTGCCGCTGTCTGCTGGGTCTGGATGACGACCGGCCCGCCGCCAGTGCAGATCTCGCCGAGGACGAGGACGACGTTCTGGCGGCCTGACGGATCAGCTCGCTGGGTGTGGTGAGGGGTGTCGGCACTGGCGTAACGGTGTCAAAATGGGAAGAAAGTCGTCATGACTTACCCCTCTTCCCATTCGGGCTCCGCGTTTTCCGGGTCGGGTCATGCTTCCCCGGCCCATGGCGGTACGCCGGATGCCCCTCAGCCCTCGGCGGCGACCACCTTTGTGACGTCTGCTGCAGCGACGTCGGCGTCGCTCGCCGGTTCCCCGGGTTTCAGCCGGTCTCCCCGCTGCCCTTCAGCGTCCACCTCGGCCTTCCCCAGCCAGCCCGTTCGCACCAGTGAGGGCGAACATCAACTGGAGAAACTGGAATTTGCATTGGCGGTGGCTGTCACGCGGGGGGACGTCACCCGAATCCAATCGCTGCGCGAGCAGATTGCAGCTCTCGGGGGCAATTGCGAAGAACCCGGAACCTGAGCATGAATCCCTTTCGAGGGTCTGCATGACCTGACTGATCTGTTGCGACCGGCTGGTTATGATTGCTTTGGCAGCGAGATCTGACGACACGGCTCAGAACCTAATCTTCAGCGTCAACCCGTCAGCATCATCTTTGCCATCGTGTTCGTTTCCCCTTGGTCGCTTCAGCCAGGGCCTTCAGATCTATTGATTGTTTTTGAGTCATGACGGCCACCCTGCCTGCCAGGCCCGCTCCGATGCCCTCTCTGCGGTCTTCTGCAGCTGGGACCAGTGATCAACGTCCCCGCCTGCAATCGGAGCTTGCCAGCCACGAGCAGCAGGCACGCACGGCCGCTGCTGCCGGCGATCTCGATGGTTCGGCTCGGGCGATCCTGGCCGCCCTCGACTGCGAACGCCGTCTTGCGGGGGTGGGGCCCCAGGTGCTCCAGGTGATCAAGCCTCGCGGCTGACAGGTGGGGCCGCCTCGGCCCAACCGTGGTCGTGAAGCCTTCGGGCTGAGAGGGCTTACTCTAAGAGCCAACCAACAAACCGGGTGACGGGATTCGAACTGGCGACGTTCAACTTGTGAAGCTGCTCTTTAGATTGGTTGAACCGCACCGCCGCGCTCAGACTTAGGTGCCTGCATCCTTCACTGTATGTAGTTTTTTGGCATGGCTATATCGCTTATCTTATGCTATGCGGTTCAAGACTCTGGCTAACTCTCGCAGATTGGAGTTGAAACTTGTCCGCTTGATAGGGATCATTCGCGCCTAGCAGCCGACTTGCTCCACAGAGGCTGTAGACCAAGGGATCAACTGCGCTGCGATCAGCGGTAGCTGCAGGCCAGCATCACGAGGGTGGGCTCCTGAAACCGGTGGATAAGCCGATGTATGTCGTTGATCCGGATCGACCAGCAGTCCGAGAGGTTCTCTTGCAATGGCTCCTGGTTGCTGATTTCCACATATGCGACATGTAGACAGGTGTGGATCAGCTTTAGCTGACTGGCTTCCTAGCTTTGCAAAAGAAGAGCGAGTTCTCCCAGGCGGCGGGAGTCAACGCCAGGCGCTCAACTGCCGGTATCGAGCTGATCTGAGGTGGACTGGTTTTTCTGGACAGGCCCCATCGTTAACCTCTGAGGCGGGGTACCTCCCCTGATCGGGGCTCCCACCAATGAGCAAGCGCCGCACTCACAGCCCCGAGTTC
>VGQR01000258.1 GCA_016882345.1 Cyanobacteria bacterium K_DeepCast_35m_m2_023 | reverse complement strand
GCCGCCACTGCAACGGCAGCCGCGACCGCCGAGACGAGCACCACGGCCTGAGCCTGATGCTCTGAGCCGTTGGACTCTCAACTCCTGGACGAGCGCCTCGACGCCGCGCGCCGTACGTTTGAAACTTTGGAAATCCAGCTGGCCGATCCAGCTGTGGCCTCCAATCCCAGCCAATTGCAGAGCCTGGCCCGTGAACGGGCCAGGCTTGAACCGTTGGTCCAAAACCAGCAACGTCTACAGCGCTTCCGAGACGAAGAGCGCGAAGCCCGGGCCCTCCTCAAGGAGCACCGCGGCGATATGGCCATGGAAGAGCTGGCCAGCGAAGAAGTGCAGCGACTGGCTGAAGCCATTGCCCTCCTCGAGCGCGAGCTGACCATTACACTGCTGCCCAGCGATCCACGCGATGAGCGCAGCGTCATGCTGGAGATCCGCGCAGGGGCCGGAGGCGACGAAGCAGCCATCTGGGCAGGAGACCTGGCTCGGATGTATGAGCGCTATGCCCAGAGTGTGGGCTGGCGGGTCGAACCGGTCAGCGCCTCTGAGGCCGATCTCGGCGGTTACAAAGAACTGATTCTGGCGATCAAAGGCGAAGGGGTGTACAGCCAGCTGAAATTCGAGGCGGGTGTGCACCGCGTGCAACGGGTGCCGGCGACCGAATCGCAGGGACGGGTCCACACCTCGACGGCGACCCTGGCGGTGATGCCTGAAGTGGATCCGGTCGAAGTCCAGATCGACCCCGGTGATCTGGAGATCAGCACCGCGCGATCCGGAGGAGCCGGTGGCCAGAACGTCAACAAGGTCGAAACGGCCGTCGACCTGTTGCACAAGCCGACGGGCATCCGTGTGTTCTGCACCCAGGAACGCTCGCAGCTGCAGAACCGCGAACGGGCCCTAGAGATCTTGCGCGCCAAACTCTATGAGCGAGAGTTGGCCGAGGCCAATGCCCGCGAACGGTCCGATCGGCTCGCCCAGGTTGGCAGTGGGGATCGCAGCGAAAAGATCCGCACTTACAACTACAAGGACAACCGGGTCACCGATCACCGCCTCGGCCGCAACTTCGCGCTGGAGCCGATCCTGGCAGGTCAGCTCAAGGATGTGATTGCCTCCTGCGTTGCAGCCGACCAAAACCGCAAGCTTGAAGAGCTCGCCCAGCAGGCCGCCCTCGGCTGAGTGCCACCCAAGCTGTGGGTCGCGTCGAAGCTGTGGGTCGAGTCGAGCCTGTCAGGTCAAACCAATCACGTACTTGGCCCATTCGCCGTGTCGACCGGCACGCATCTGACGGGAGGCTTCAAAGCCAAGGCTGCTGAGGGGTCGGTGGGGCTCACACCGCAAACTCATGCCCGCCTCGCGAGGCGTGCGGCTGCCCTTGCGCACATTGCACGGCAAACAGGCTGTGGTCACGTTCTCCCAGGTATCGCCACCGCCGCGGCTACGCGGTACGACGTGATCGATCGACAACGGCTCGCGCGTGGTGCCGCAGTACTGGCAGCGGTGCCCATCGCGTTGAAACAGATTGCGACGTGTCAACGGCAGCGGCCGGTAGGGCACCCGCACAAACTGGCGCAACCGAATCACCGTCGGCAAGAGAAGGTCAGGCCGGACGACGTGATCAGGGTCATGCTCCAGACCCTCGGCCTTGCCCTTGAGCACCATCACCAAGGCGCGACGCCAGGTGGTGATGTTGAGCGGCTCATACGACGCATTCAGGACAAGAACCTGTCCCATGCCGAGCTCCGGGTTCGACGGCATGCTAGGGGCACCAGCGAGGCCGGCATGGTGTTCTGGCCTACTCTTTGGCCACTGCAACGACCATGAGCAGCCTTCCCCTGGCTTCGCTGCCCGAACCCCACGAGGCGGGCTACTCGCGTCAGCGGGCCTGGGTCGAGGTCGACACCGGAGCCATCGCGCACAACGCCAGGACATTGGTGGCATCGCTGGCACCGGGCAGTCGCCTGATGGCCGTGGTCAAGGCCGATGGCTATGGCCATGGGGCCGTCCCCGTCGCCGAGGCGGCTCTGGCCGGCGGGGCCAGTTGTTGTGGGGTCGCCACGTTGGCCGAGGGGGTTCAGTTGCGGCGGGCGGGCATACGGGCCCCGGTGCTGGTGCTGGGCAACCTGATCCACCCGGACGAATTGCGCAGCTGTCTGCGTTGGCAGCTGATGCCCACGCTCAGCGGCATGCGCGAAGCCTTGTTGTGCCAAAACCTTGCCGCAGCGGTGGGCCGACCGATGCCCGTTCACCTCAAGCTCGACACCGGCATGACCCGGCTGGGCGTCGACTGGCAGGACGGCGGGCGGCTGGCAGCGGCAATCACCGCGCTGCCCAGCATCCAGCTGGCGGGGGTGTATTCCCATCTGGCCTGTGCCGACGCGGCGCCAGGCGAAGACAACGGCTTCACTCTGCGGCAACAACAGCGCTTTGACGCGGTGCTTGACAGCCTCCGTCAGCAGCAACTCAAGGCTGGCTGCCGCCATCTGGCCAATTCGGCCGGCACACTGCGAGGCCGCAACCTGCACTACGACATGGTGCGCGTCGGTCTGGCCCTGTATGGCCAGCCACCAGCTACTCACCTGGTCTCCGACACCCAGCTCAGACCTGCCATGCAACTGCGGGCCCGGGTCAACCTGATCCGGGAGGTCAAGGCCGGTGTTGGTGTCAGCTATGGCCACCGCTTTCGCACCACGCGGGCAAGCCGCCTGGCCGTTGTCGGCATCGGCTATGCCGATGGGGTGCCCCGCCAGCTGTCCGGGCAAATCAGCGTGCTGCACAACGGCCAGCCCATCCCCCAGGTGGGCGCGATCACCATGGACCAACTCGTTCTTGACGCCACAGACGCCACCGATCTGGATGTGGGGGCGGTGGTGACGCTGCTGGGGAGCGATGGTGAACGGGAGATTTCCCCAAGCGACTGGAGCCGTCGCTGCAACACCATCCCCTGGGAAATCCTGTGCGGTTTCAAGCACCGCCTGCCGCGGCTGCCGCTGGGCGCGCACTGAATCAGCGGGCTCACTGGTAAGCTCTGCTAAGCCCCTGGAGAGGTGGCTGAGTGGTTGAAAGCGGCTCCCTGCTAAGGAGTTACAGGAGGCAACTTCTGTCGAGGGTTCGAATCCCTCCCTCTCCGTTGAAAACAGGTCTCAAGGAGGGTTAGTCCCTCCCAGGACCGCCTCAAACCCAGTGATGACGGGCACTTTGGTGCCAGTGGTTCCCTAATGGTCCCACACCTGACCAGTCCCTGGGTGTTGGAACGAGGTGTTGGATGAGCAAGCGAGTGGTGTGGGAAACACCACCCAGCAGATAGGCAGTGCTACCAAGGGTTTTGGGCGGATTGATCCCACACCCAGAGGCATCCACAACGCCCCTCATGCCAGATCGGCATAGATCACAGGGAATGCCAGAACCCAAAACAAGAGGCGACACTTGGGGGCAGGCACCCACTGCCAAGTGACCGACTCAGCGCCCACGACCCTCCAGGACGCCCAGGAAGACCTCGGAGACCTGCTCCTAGAGGTCTTGCCGCCAGATGGCACCTCAATGGGCAACCAGGCGGCATAGACCCTGCCTGCTACTGAGGGATGCAGGGTCAGCAACCGTGCGAAGAGCGCCAGAGACAGCGCCGCAGGAATCAAGAGCAGCGGTGACTTGCCCTCCCGCAACCAGAGGTAGGGCAGGTAGCAACCAACGATCTCAGCGACTGCCGTGAGCACAAACAGCAGGGCAGTCCTCAGCATGGGTCGCAGTGGCATCGGTTGCCCAGATGGTCACACCTCACCCCGCCTCAGGACACCACCCAACCGCCACCTCCCGCCGAGCGACCCACTGAGCGCACCGCTTGGTCAAGTGCTCGCCTTGGGGGATCAGAACCACTCAACGCAAGAGAGGAGCAAGGCGGTGGCGACGGGAAAGACCTTCCGCCCGCGTCCTCAACCCTA
>VGQR01000257.1 GCA_016882345.1 Cyanobacteria bacterium K_DeepCast_35m_m2_023 | reverse complement strand
GTTACGGAGCTGCTCAAGGCGAAAGTCGATCAGATGACACAGGCGCAAGCGCTCCTCGTGCTTGCCGGCGTTATACATGCCCGAGTCTGAGATCAGCGCTTCGAGCTTGGCGCGGATGGGATCGCTCATGCCACCTCCACTTCAGCGGCCGGCCAGCGGTTTTGCGCGTACTTAATCGCGTCGCGCTTGGATTCAGCGCGGGTAATCCATGTCATCGGCTGCGCTCCTTGCGGGTAGACAATCAGTTTGAACTCACGCGTGTGGCTGCCATGGCGCGGGCGGCTGATGCCTTCGCCATAGGTGCTGGATTCTTCTTCATGCCATTGGAATGGCAGCATTTGGCCAGTGTCAGGCATGGATCTGCGGATCAGTGACGGTTGCAGGATTGAGCCATTCCAGCTCATTCCACCATGGGAGCCAAGTGAGCGCTGCTTTGGATTTGGCATCGGTCAAGCTATGCGCCCAGACGCACTCGATCACGTTGACGCTTTTGATCGTGAAGTAATACCGGCGCATTTTGGGGGTAGTCATGGCTTGAGGTTCGGATGACAGGCAGGGTGACTGTGATGCGCAAGCGTGGCTTGATCACGGCCAGCGGCCATGCCGATGCCGTAAAAGCCAAACATGATGACAAGCACAGCGGCGCGGTTGATCCAGCGGTTGTTGATCATGGTTCTGTGGTAGGTGGGAGCCCCGAAGGGCTCAGATCGAGCAACCGATCACATAGTCGCCTTCATCAGTGCGGAAGATCACGCTGTGGAGATCCTTGCGCTGACGGCCAGTGCGGGCGCTGAAGCCTTCCCAAACAGTGCCGTCGAAACCACGAGACTGAAGAAGAGCGCGAAGGTTAGGCATCGCAGCAGTGTTTTCGGTGAGCTGGAAGGTGCGGCCTTGGATGGTGGCGGTCATGGGTGGTCTTGTGTTCGACCCCCAAATCATACACCGCAGACGGTGAACCGTGCAATGGGTTAGTCACATTCCTTCATGCGCCGGTAGCGCATCGTCGCCTCCTCAGACCGTCGCCGGTTTGATTGCCGCAGCAGCTCGATCTGGTCCTTCGCCTCAAGGTGGCTCCCACGCGACAACGCATACGTCGTCGTCAGCTCGACCGGCACACGCAACACCGGCTTGCGCTGGTGCTCAACAGCCCAACCCACCGCATAATTCGGCACGGCAAGCTCGACCGTGAACCATTCATGCCCGCAGCTCTGACACCGCTTTTTGCGCATGGTCTGGTCGGGCAATCTGCTGTTCGTGATCGGTGTGCGCAGATCGGTTCCTGAGCACTTCGGGCATTGCATTGGCAACATGGGGGCATATGCCCCGGTCAAATGGACTTCGGGAAATGGCTGCAGGTGGAAATGCCACCTGAGAAGATGTTCAAGCTAGAGGCCGACTGCCGCGCCCTTGAGGCCAGCCCTAAAGCTGGCTACATCGCAGCTCAACTCCTTCGGCAAACCTACCGGCAGCAAGAAATGCTGCAAGCCGCCGTTCATGAGATCGCACGGCTTGAGCTAATCCTGCTGCATCAGAACACATCAGCCTGAATCGTCATCACCTGGCCGCCAGTGGCCTGCGCCAGATTCTGAGCGGCTGCATCAGCAGCAGAAGCAGCCTCCTCGATTGCCTTCATCGTCTTGTAGTCAGGCTCGATCGCCATCGAGACATAGGCATCACCGCCGCTGGCCGGCTCCTTGCGCCATCCGCTAATCCGCATCGGGATCTGATCGCGTTCGTTCGGCTTGGCATCCATCAGATACTTCGCCATCGCATATGCCTGATCGGCCGGCACGCTGATCACGCCGTCGTACATCGGATAGTTCCGGCTCGCGTCGTAGCAATCCTTCAATCGCGCCCGTAGCTTCTCCTCTGTATTCCGAAACAAGGCGCCGTTTGCTTTGAAAGTCATGGGTCAGTCGTGGGTGATGGTGTTGGCCTGTTCGTAGCGCTCTACCTCGGCCAGGGGATAAAGCACGCGACCTTCGATCCGTACATAAGCCGGACCGCTTGCCTGCCGCCGCCAACGCAGCAGCGTCTGCCGGTGGACTTGCCATCGAGCAGCCAGCTGCACGTCGTTCAGAAACTCAGAACAGTTCATCGCTCACAGGCTCAATCACAGGCTCGGGCGCCGGTTCAGGTGCCGATTCAGGTTGGCGCAGTTTGGCATTTAAGTCATCCAACGGCGTCGCCGCAGGTGCTGCAGGGCTCACGCGCACCGGCTCAATGTCGAGCACCTCGTCTTGGCTATGGATGCCCACCAGCAGCTCGGGGATGTAAAGCCGCCCCCAGAATGCAGCAGCCCGGTATCTGATCATCAGCTCAGGCATCGTCTGCCACTTTGAGCCGCCCTTGGTCGCCCAGCCTTCCTTCTTGGCCATCGCCATGCTGACCGTCGGACCTTTGAGATCCTTGCCGCTGCTTAGCTCAGTCGCCACGCACGCACAGGCAAGCGTGTCACCTTGGCCAGTCATCTCATACTGCAGCGGGCTAAAGCGCCCGCAGCCGTTGATCAGACCGATGATGAACTGGCTCGACCAGCTCGGCCGGCCGTGGATGATGTGCAGGTTTTGCATCACCTGAAACGGGCTCATCCGCATCCGGTTGGCGATCTCAAGCGCCACCAAGCAGTTGGCGAAACCCTGCTGGCCTTGAAACTGCGGTGGAATCAGCGTGCTGCTGGCCAGTGCCTTGGCGATCCGCTGGCTGTCCTCAAATGCAGCGATGTCAGAAAAGACAGAGCCGCTGCTGGTGGTTGTGATTGCTGTGGAGTCAGTCATTGAATAAAGCCTCGTTTTTGAGTTTGTTGTAATCAGATTGAGCGGCGCATATTAAGCGATCAAATGACGACACCTCTGAGATATTTGCCCATAAATATTCAATACAATGACAGCATTTAATTAACCGCTCACGGTTCTTAAACTTGCCCATGCACCAAGTTCCATAACTGCCATAATACTTGCCTTGGCACATATAAACAATTACATGCTGAATCAAAAGACGTAACGGCAGGTCAGGCAATGGCTTTCCGATAAAATCAATCTCGACTGTATGCGTTCTCTTGGTTGATACTATATCAAGATATGGAAAACTGCTGTCAATTTTAGCGCCAGTTTTTGTGCCGTTGAAGCTATGATGCAAGTAAAGATAATCATTTACATCCACAATTAAAACTCCTGGATAGGTTCAGTGGTTTGCGGAATGGATCCATCAGGCCGCGGCCGCATCCATGCAGGCAGCCCGATCATCTCGATCTCCTCGCTGTAGCCAGGCCAGCGGCCATCCTTGTGGCATTCGGCCAGTCGCATCAGATCACGCCGGGCGTGCTGCCCGCCGATCTCAATCATCTCCTGATCTGCCGCATAGACGGCAACCGCATGAGGTGGCTTCTTCTCGACTACCACAAAGATGAATTGATCTGGACGGGTGCCCGTTGCATACTCGACGCCCTGCAAATACCACGCAGCCTGAGTGTGGTATCGGAAATTAGCGATTGACTTGCGGAAGCACTGAGGGCTGGCATCCGCTTCAGTCGTTTTCAGGTCAACGATCAGGCAACCGTCATTGGTCAACCAGTCCGGTCTGCATTTGCACTGCAGTCCGCTCGGCTCATCCATCCACATGTGGGTGGTCTCAGCCTTGCCCTGCCAATGCAGCAGCATCGCAGCAGCAGGATGCGACCACACCGCTTCAGCCATGCGGCTGACAATAGTGCGATCCTCGGCGCTGATCAGCTCGCGCTCGCCTGCTTCAGCTTCAAACTCGGCCCAGGCTTCCTTGCCTGCCTTTGTGCGGCGATCAACCTGCGGCGCAACGACGTAACGCTGCTCCCATGTGTCGGCTTCAAGGGTGAGCGTGTGAACGGCAGTGCCAAGCCGCATGGCTGGCGTCGGCGCTGGCACCTCGCGCTTCGGGTCCAGGTAGCGCGCCCAGTAATGCAGCGGGCTT
>VGQR01000256.1 GCA_016882345.1 Cyanobacteria bacterium K_DeepCast_35m_m2_023 | reverse complement strand
ACAACAAAACTGGTCTGAGACTGGTTGAAATAAGCCTTGAAAACCGTTGGCGCCTTTGAGGCCAAAACGCACCTCTCCAAGCTGCTGGAGGAGGTGCAGCAGGGCGAGGAAGTCCTGATTACCCGTCACGGGAGGGCCGTTGCTCGCATGCTGCCGATGCAGGCAAATCAGACGGAGCAACGCCTCAGGGCGATTGAACGGCTGCGAAACTTTCGCTCCGGCAAGCGCTTGCAGGGCCTGAGCATCCAGCAACTGCGCGATGAAGGACGCCAACGTTGATGCCGCGTTTCGTCTTGGATGCCTACGCCGCCTGCAGCCTCTGCTTTGAAGACGAGGATCCAGAGCTGAGCGTGCAGGTGATCGAGGCACTCCAGCGCGGTGACGCCCTTGTTCCGGCACTGTTTCTCTGGGAAGTGGCCAACGTACTGTTCGGAGCCGAACAACGCGGTCGCATGAACCGCGCCGATCGGGTCAGCTTCTTAAAGCTTCTGGAAGAGCTTGGGCTTCAAATCGATCCCGTCGATCCATCCGTGATCTGGCATGACGTGATCAACCTGGCCGCCGAGAGCAAGCTCACGAGTTACGACGCGGCCTATCTTGAATTGGCTCTGCGGGAAGGGGTGCCGTTGGCCAGTGCCGATCGCGCCCTGAACAGCGCAGCCACAGCCTGCGGAGTGCCACTTCTAAGGGCCTGATCAGAGAGCAAAACCCGGATCGATCACCGCCATGGCCGCCGCTGCCCGCGCGCACAGCTCGCCGTGGACAGGTCCATGGCTGGCGATCAGGCAGCCCGCTTGGCGCACGTCGCCATCGTTGTACGACAACGAGCGGCCGTCGGCATGGCTAAAGGCGCCGCCGGCAGCCCGCAGTACCGCCTCGGGAGCGGCCATGTCCCAATCCTTGGGAGCGCTCTTGCCAGAGAGCGAGATGTAGAGGTCGGTTTCACCGCGCAGAATCGTCGCCACCTTGCCGCCGACGCTGCCGATCGCCTGGGTATCGCCCAGGGCCAGGGCGGACAACAGCTGCTCGAGGCGTTGGTCGCGGTGGTTGCGGCTGGCCACCAGCACCAACTCACCCAAGGCGCGGCGAGGGCTGAGGCGCGCGGGTGTCTGCTCGCCGGCCCGGTTCTCACACCAGGCGCGGCCCTCGGGCACCAGGCCGACCCACAACTGCTCGAGTGCGGGCAGCAGCACCACCCCCAGCACGGGTTCACCGTGGTGGACCAGGGCCAGGTGGACGGCGTACTCGCCAGTGCCCTGCAGAAAGTCTTTGGTGCCATCGAGCGGGTCGAGGATCCACAGCCATTCGGCCGCCAGGGGCACACCGGGGGTGAGCTGGTCCTTGGCGGTCTCCTCGCTGAGCAGGGTCCAGGGCGCCGCTGGGAACGCCTGCGTCAGGCCATCGAGCAACCACTGGTTGACCGCCAGATCGGCTGCACTGACCGGACCCTCACCACCCTCGTCGACGCTGAGAGCGCGGGGAAAGCCATAGGGCGGCTGCTCGCCGCGGCCATAGGCCAACAGGATGTCTGCCGCGCCCCAACTCAGACGGCGCAACGCGAGCAGCAACGCCTCGAGGCTGATGCCTTCGGGTAGCAGGGCAGGGACGGGCATCATGGAACCAGGGCAGGGGCCAAGCGCCCCAATCGAGGTGCATTGTGCTGCAGGCCGAACCAGCCCCCGGCGTGCTGTATCTGGTGGGGACGCCGATCGGCAACCTGGGGGACCTGAGCCCCCGCGCCCGTCAGGTGCTGGCCGGGGTCACGACCATCGCCTGCGAAGACACCCGCCGCAGCGGGCTGCTGTTGCACCAGCTGGGCCTGCGTGACCGCGACCAGGGGGTCGGCGCCCGCTTGATGAGCTTCCACCAGCACAACCAGAACAGCCGTATCCCTGAACTGATCACCGCGCTGCAAGCAGGCGACTCGGTGGCCGTGGTCAGTGATGCAGGCCTTCCAGGGATTAGCGACCCGGGGGAAGAGCTGGTCGCCGCCGCCCGCGCTGCCGGATTGGCGGTGATCTGTGTCCCGGGGCCCTGCGCGGTCACCACAGCCCTGGTGAGCAGCGGCCTGCCGAGCGACCGCTTCGTGTTTGAGGGGTTTTTGCCCCCCAAAAGCAACCAGCGCCGGGCACGCCTGGCCGAACTGGCCAGCGAACCGCGCACCCTGGTGCTGTTTGAAGCGCCGCATCGGCTGCTGGATCTATTGGAGGATCTGTTGACGGTGCTGGGCGATCGCCCGCTGCAGGTGGCGCGTGAACTCACCAAACGCCACGAAGAGCAAGTGGGCCCGACGGTGAGTGCAGCCCTGGCGCACTTTCGTCACAGTCCGCCCCAGGGCGAATGCACCCTGGTGCTGGGCGGTGCGCCTGCACCCGAAGCGGCGCCGTGGACCCAGGCGGCGCTGCAGGCCGAGCTCGCCGCCTTGCTAGCCCAGGGTCTCAGTCGGCGCGAAGCGGCCCGCACCCTGGCCGAGCAGAGCGGCCACAGCAAGCGCGAGCTCTATGCCCTGCTGCACAACAACGCCCAGCCGATGGACCAACACGACTGAGCATCGGCCTTCACAATGGCGGTGGAGCTTGTGTTGTGCCGATGTTGCTGCGCCTGCGCCTGACCCTGGCAAGCCTTCTCGGCGGCAGCCTGTTGCTGGTGCTGCTGTGCCTTGGCGCGCAGAACCTCGACACGCGCCCGCAACTCAACCTGGGCGGACCCCGCAGTGCCCCCTTGCCGGTGGGGTTTGTCATTGGGCTCGCGCTGGTGATCGGTGTGATCAGCGGTGGCTGCACGGCCGCGCTCCTGACACCGCTCAGCTCAGGCTGGGCCGATCGAGACTGAGCTAGGGAAGCGCGTAGAGGGTGCCCTCCACGACCAGACGGCTGATCCCCATGCGATGCAGATAGGAAGCGCGTCGCAGCAGCACTTCCGGATCGGGCATCTTGATCACCCGCTGGGTGCGGCCGCAATGGCGTTTGGCCTGGCGAGGGTTTGCAAACAGCTGGAGAGCCTGCTGATCTTCCTCCTCAGGGGGAAGCACGCCCAGTTCGGTGAAATCGCGCAGGGGCCTGGCCTGAAGCTCGACGGTCTTGTCGACCAGCATGTAGAGGCTCTCGGGCAAGAGCAACGGCTGCAGTTCTTTCACTTCAACCGGCTCCTGACTGACGCCCAGGGGCAGCACGGCAATGGGGGTGAAGGCATCGACATCGGCGTCGAACGCATCGAGTCCGTCATCGATGCCGTCGTCGTCTGTCTCTCCGTCGACGTCACCGAAGTCATCGGCATCATCGATGGCCAGGGATGCGTCATCGACCGGCGAGTCAGCAGCCAACTTGGGGACCGAGGCGGTCACGGGTGCCGCGTCATTGCCGCGGCTCGCCGGTGTCAGGCTGGGCAGCGGCTCACTGTCGACAGCCGCTGGGGCAGGGGCAGCAGCCTCAGCTGTGGGTGGGGTCTCAGTCGTGACTGCCGTGGCGGCCTGCGCCCGCAGCTGAATGCCGCCGCGACTGCGCTGTCGCTTGAGCCGCTCGTACTCGGCCTCGCCCAGGACCGCTTTGGCCGCGCGGCTCACCGTGTTGGGACTGCAGCCATAGTCGGCTGCCAGGGCAGCAGGACTGGCCCCTTCGCGAAAGCGATCAATCAGCTCACGCTTCTGGCTGTCGGTGAGCCGGCTGGCCGCCATTAGGCAACGGTTTCAGTGCAGCCCCTCACTCTAGGTCGTGTGGGCCAGAACGTGATTTCCGCCCCCACTTGGTCCGTGACTGGCAAAATGCCCGAATTGCTCCCTTAGCTCAGCTGGATAGAGCAGCTGCCTTCTAAGCAGCCGGTCGTGTGTTCGAATCACACAGGGGGCGTTTCCAAAAACCAACCAGCGCAAGGGGTTTGAGAGCTTTTGGCAACCCTGCCCAAAGTGACTAGGTGCACCCCTGAGCACCCATTTGCGCTTGCTTGACTCACGGTTTG
>VGQR01000255.1 GCA_016882345.1 Cyanobacteria bacterium K_DeepCast_35m_m2_023 | reverse complement strand
CCCAGACCCTCAAGCAGCGGC
This sequence comes from Cyanobacteria bacterium K_DeepCast_35m_m2_023, assembly GCA_016882345.1. Next base: position 3,943 of record VGQR01000255.1, on the reverse strand, counting down.
GCGACAGGATTGCGGCACGGGATCGGCCCGCCATTGACGCCATCTACGCCCGCTGACACGCTGGGACCTGTTTTGCCTGTCCCATGAGCAACGGCGCTCGCTTACAGATCAAGCGTTCAATCACGGTGCGCGCTGTGGTCACTCCCCGCTGGAAGGAGGACGCTGAGCGCGAGCTCAGTGGTGCCCTCAGCAACAGCGATGCCCAGCTCGCCCAGCTCGAGCAGGAGGGCCAGCAGGTGATCGACGAAATCCGCCGCCAGAGTGCCAATCCGCTCGATCCGCGGGTGCAGGAGCAGGTGGCTTCGATTCAGCAGCAGGTGGCGGCCAAGCGCGCTGAGCTTGAAGAACAGAAGCGCCAAATCCTGGAGCAGCAGAGCCAGGTGCGCGAGCTCGAGATGGAGCAGATCGTCGAACAGGGCCAGCTCGAGAGTTTCTGTGAGATCGGCGTCGGCGACAACCTTGTCGAGAAGCTGCAAGCCTCCGTGCTGGTGCGCGACGGCGTCATCGAGGCGATCGAAGCCGGTCTCTAGGGCCCGCGTAAAATCCGCCTCAAACGCGAGACAGCTTCCGTTGGCCACCCACGACATTTTCATGCCCGCCCTCTCCTCGACCATGACGGAGGGCAAGGTCGTCGAGTGGCTCAAGAAACCGGGCGATCGGGTCGAACGGGGCGAGTCGGTCCTGGTGGTCGAATCCGACAAGGCCGACATGGATGTCGAGTCCTTCCAGGAGGGATTTCTGGCAGCCGTGTTGATCGAGGCCGGTGGCACGGCCCCGGTGGGGGAAACCATTGGCCTGATCGTTGAAACCGAGGCCGAAATTGCCGAGGCCGCCGCCAAGGCTCCCAAGGCTCCTGCTGCGGCAGCGGCCGCAGCACCGAGTGCTGCTCCAGCTCCAGCTGCTCCAGCCCCAGCGGCTGTTGCAGTTCCAGCAGCCGTTGCAGCTCCGGCAGCCGTTGCAGTCCCGGCGCCCGCACCCGTTGCCGCGCCGGCATCGACAGCCAGCGGCCGGGTGGTGGCCAGCCCCCGTGCCAAGAAGCTCGCCGGTCAGCTGGGGGTGGACCTGGGTGCCCTGCGCGGCAGTGGCCCCCATGGCCGCATCCAGGCCGAGGACGTGCTGGCCGCCAAGGGGCAGCCGAACACGGTGCCCTGGGTCGCCGAGGGCCCCGGCCCCGCGGTGGTCACGGCTGCCGGCGGCCACGGTGCCTCTGCTGCAGGCAACGGCGCTGCCCCGGCCCCGGCCGGCAACAGCTTTGGTCGTCCTGGTGAGAGCGTGGCCTTCAACACGCTGCAGAACGCCGTCAACCGCAACATGGTGGCCAGCCTGGCGGTGCCCACCTTCCGGGTGGGCTACACGATCACCACCACGAAGCTCGACGCGTTCTACAAACAGGTCAAGAGCAAGGGCGTCACGATGACCGCCCTGCTGGCCAAGGCGGTGGCCGTGACGCTGGCCCGCCATCCCCAGGTCAACGCCGCGACCAGCGCGGACGGCAGTGCCATGGTTTACCCAGCCAACATCAATGTCGCCGTGGCCGTGGCCATGGAAGACGGCGGACTGATCACGCCGGTGCTGCAGGCCGCCGACAAAACCGACATCTACGAACTGGCCCGCAACTGGGCCGACCTGGTCGCCCGGGCCCGCAGCAAGCAGTTGCAACCTGACGAGTACAGCACCGGCACCTTCACCCTCTCGAACCTGGGCATGTTTGGCGTCGATCGCTTCGACGCGATCCTGCCCCCCGGCACCGGCGCCATCTTGGCCGTGGCAGCATCCCGCCCCACGGTGGTTGCCAGCAAGGACGGGTCGATGCGCGTCGCCAGCCAGATGCAGGTCAACCTCACCTGTGACCACCGGGTGATTTACGGCGCCGATGCCGCTGCCTTCCTCAAGGACCTGGCCCAATTGATCGAGGCCAACCCTGAAAGTCTGGCCCTCTGATTGCGCACCCAGATCGACCCCGCGTTCGCCAACCTCACGTCGATCACGCTTCGGGCTCTTGGATCCTGCTGACGGCTTACTTTCCAGCTACGACTTTGCGCTGCCAACGCAGCGCATTGCTCAGCGGCCCGTCGAACCCCGTCACGACGCGCGCCTGCTGATCGTCGACCCGATTGGCGCTGGCGAGCCCCCCCATGGGCGCCATCGCCAGGTCTGGGATTTGCAGCAGGAGCTACGTCCCAGCGACCTGTTGGTCGTCAACGACACCCGTGTGCTGCGGGCACGGCTGCAGGCGCGGCGCGCCAGCGGCGGCGCCGTCGAGCTGCTGGTGCTCGAGCCTGCGGGCGAGGGTCGTTGGCTCTGTCTGGCCAAGCCGGCCAAACGGCTCAAGCCGGGTGAACCGCTTGAGGTGATCGCTGCGGGGCAGCCGCCGCTGACGCTCACGGTGCTCGGCAGCGATGCCGCCACGGGGGGGCGCATCGTGCAGTTCCCGGCTGACTGCCCTGATGCCGCCGCGCTCGAGCCGCTGTTGGTGCAGTACGGCGCGATCCCGCTGCCTCCCTACATCCACGAGCACGACGACGCTGACAACGAGCGCTACCAGACCCGCTACGCCGCCAGGCCTGGAGCCGTGGCTGCCCCGACCGCCGGGCTTCACCTCAGCGATGAGTTGCTGGTACAGATCAGGCAACGGGGCGTGGAGATCGCCACCACCACCCTGCATGTGGGCCTGGGCACGTTTCGGCCCGTGGAGAGCGAAGACCTCAGCCAATTGCAGCTGCACAGCGAATGGGTCGAGGTGACCCCCCAGCTGGTGGCCGCTGTTGCGGCCTGCCGCGCCCGCGGCGGTCGTGTGATCGCCATTGGCACCACCAGCGTGCGCAGCCTTGAGGCGGTGGCCCAGCTGCACGGCGGAGTGCTGGCGCCCCACACGGGCCCGGTGAACCTGGTGATTCAGCCCGGCTATCGCTTTGCGGTGGTGCATGGCCTGCTCACCAACTTTCACTTGCCCAAAAGCTCGCTGTTGCTGTTGGTCAGTGCCCTGATCGGCCGGCAGCGGCTGCTCGATCTGTATGCGGAGGCGATCGCGCGCCAGTACCGCTTCTTCTCCTACGGCGATGCGATGTGGATCCCGCCCGAGGCGGTGCTCAGTTCAGCAGCTCCAGGTCTGGAAACAGCCTGAACGCTGGGTCGCTGCTGACGAGCAACAGGTCGTCAGCCATGGCCTGGGCGGCCAGCAGCCTGTCAAAGGGGTCGCCGTAATCCACATCCAGCAGTCCCGCGGTCCGAGCCGTCTGACCGTTGATGGCCAGTTCGGTTGCCGCCAGAGCATTGAGGACCTGGGGATCGTTGTGCTAGACCTGGCCGGCATGGCTCAATTGGCCCAGGCGCCACTTGGTCGCGATGTCCCAGGCGCTGGCCGCACTCACCAGCAGCGCGTTGGCGCTCTGAGAGCTGATGTGGTTCAAGCGCCGCCCACAACAGCATGTGGGCGTCGAGCATCAGCCTCATGCCCACTAGTGGTTGAGTTCCTCTTCAGGGAGTGGCTCGAAAAAGCTGCTGTCGACGTGGCCCTGCATGAACCCAAGCTGGTCAGACTTGCTTTGCTTTGGGCGTCGCCATGAAAAAGCCCCCGCGCTGCGCGGGGGCCTGGTCTCATGGTTGAGATGTAGGCGAGGCCTGCTGATCAGGCGGCAGCCAGGTTCGCGGCCACGAAGTCCCAGTTCACCAGCTTCTCGAGGAAGGTGGTGATGTAGTCGGGGCGGCGGTTCTGGTAGTCGAGGTAGTAGGCGTGCTCCCACACGTCCATGGTCAGCAGGGCCGTTTGGCCGTGGGCCAGGGGCAGGTCGGCGTTGCCGGTCTTGGTCACCTTGAGCGTGCCGTTCTCAAGAACCAGCCAGGCCCAGCCGCTGCCGAACTGGGTGGCGCCGGCGGCTTTGAACTGTTCAACAAAGGCTTCGAAGCTGCCAAAGTCGGCATTGATCTTGTCGGCCAGGTCACC
>VGQR01000254.1 GCA_016882345.1 Cyanobacteria bacterium K_DeepCast_35m_m2_023 | reverse complement strand
GTTCGATCAAGCTAGTAAGAGCACTTCTGCCTGGAACACCCATGCGTCTCGCCGAGCTGCAGCAACTGGCCCCGCAGCTCCATGAGCTGCTTGCCCGCCATGGCGCCAGCAATCCTGCGGTGTTCGGATCCGTGGCGCGGGATCAGGCCACGCCCAGCAGCGATGTGGATCTGCTCGTGGACCTTCCGGCCGGCGCCAGCCTGTTTGACCGTGTCGAGCTGAAATCGGCCCTTGAGGATCTGCTGCTCACACGGGTGGATCTGATCCGCCGCCGCAACCTCAAGCCCGAACTCAAAGCCACGGTGGAAGCCGAAGCCATCCCCCTGTGATGGATGCGCGAGAGATCGCCAAGCTCTGGTCGATATCCGAGGGGTGCTGGATCGGGCTCTCGGCTACCCGATTGACAACGAAGAGACATTCCTCGGCAAGGCTTACCTCCAGGATGCCGTGATCCGTTGTCTTGAGATCCTTGGCGAAGCCACCAAGCGTCTCAGCCCTGAATTCCGCCGTCTTCACCCCGATCTGCCCTGGCGGGCCATGGCAGGGATGCGAGATGTCCTGATTCACGCCTACGACCAGGTGGATCTTGAAGAGGTCTGGATGGCCTATCAGCGCTTTGCGGAGATCCGTCGACAGATCGACGCGATCCTCCATCAGAGCTGAGGCCGCCAGCCACCTCGAAGGCGTGTTCTGGCACCAACCCAGCGCCACCGACCTGCAGTTCATCGCCCTGCGGAAGCGTCACCGATCCGTCGAGCGATGCATGCAAAGCGCATGCGCTACGAGTAGCCTGGTTTCACGTCTGGCGCGGCCATGCCATCCCTGCAGATCCGCGACCTGCCTGAGCCACTGCACCGGTTGCTGCAGCACCGCGCCCAGGTGCACAAGCGCAGTCTCAGCCAGCAGGCGCTGGTGGATCTCGAGGCCATCGCCGGCGAGGATGGGCGAGAGCGTCGCCGCCTGGTGCTCGATCGCATCGCCCGGCGCGGGCCACTGGCCACCGCGCTGGCCGGAGATCAGACGCCGGAAGCGCTGATCCGCGCCGACCGCGAGCGCTGATGGCCCTCGCCTGCGTTCTCGATGCCTCGGCTGCCGTGCGGCTGATCCTTGGGGATCCCGCCGCTGCTGCCGTGGCGGAGCAGATCCGCGAGGCGGCCGTGGTGTTGGCCCCGGAGCTGATGCTCACCGAGGTGGCCAACACCCTCTGGAAACTGCAGCGGGCTGGTCACCTGGCTGATCTCGATCCCCAGCAGCTGCTGGCCGAGGCCCGCGATCTGGTGGATCGGGTGGAAGCCGACCGCCACCTGCAGGCCGAGGCCCTTGCCCTGGCCTGCCATCACGATCACCCCGTCTACGACTGCCTCTATCTGACGCTGGCCCGGCGGGAAGCCGCCACCTTGATCAGCCTGGATCGTCGCCTGCAACAGCTGGCGGAGCGGGTGCTGCCCTGAGCGCCCATTCAGGACGAACAGCTGTAGTGCGACACCCCTCCGGCGTTGAAGAACTCCCTGGGCTTGAGGCGGTCGTAGGTCGCCGCCAGCTCCGCAGGCAGCGCGTCGTAGGGATGGCGGAACACCTCCTGCAGCTCCCTAACCAGGCCGTAATCACCCTGCGCCGCCTGTTCGTAGGCCGGGGCGATCAGCCATTCGCGCCAGGTGACCGCGGGATTCACGCGCTTCATCGCAGCCGATGTTTCGCGGATGTCGCCGGCTTCCGCCAGGCGGGCACGCCAGCGTTGCAGCCACTGCGTCCACTGCCCATCGAGCTCCTCTGAGCAGGGCAGGTAGAAGCTCTCCTGCAGGGCCGAAACCTGCTCGGGGATGTCCGAAAGCCTGCGGAAGAAGATCGTGAAATCCACCTTGGAGCTCACCATCAGCTGCAGCAGCTCCTGCACCAGCTCGGCGTCGTAGGTGATCAGGCCGAGCTTGCTGGCCCACATCGCGTCGAGCGCCTGGCCCATCGCTTCTGCGAAGCCGTCGCGGATCCCATCCAGCCCTGCCAGCGCCTCGGTGTTGCCCTCGAGCAGGGGCCGCAGGGAGGCCCAGAACATCTGGAAGTTGGCTTCGGCGGCCACCGGTTGGTTGAAGAAGGAGAAATGCTGGCCGCCGCCGGTCCAGGGCTGGAAGCGGGGGTCGAACAGCTCGCAGTAGCCGAAGGGGCCGTAGTCAAGGGTGTAGCCGCCAGCGGCGCAGTTGTCGCTGTTGAAATTGCCCTGGCAGTAACCCACCCGCATCCAGTTCGCCACCAGAGACGTGAGCCGGCCGCGGAACAACCCCGCCAGTTCCACCACCTGATCAACGAAGTCCAGGGCCGGATCAATCTTCTGCCGGTAGTTGCGCTCGATCAGGTGCGCCACGATCATCCGCAGCTCGTTGCGCGCCTCCGGATGGGCACCGCTGCGCACGCGGCGGGCGAACAGCTCCAGCTGGCCGACCCGCAGAAACGAGGGCGCCACCCGGGTGGTGATCGCCGCCGGGTTGTCCACCAGGACGTCGGGATCGAACGAGCGGGAGTTCGCCGAATACCAGGGCCGGCGCACGGTTTCCGACCGGGACACGTAGAGCGTCAGCGAGCGGGAGGTGGGAACCCCCAGGGCATGCATCAACTCCTGCGCCAGAAACTCGCGCACGCTGGAGCGCAGCACGGCGCGGCCGTCGGCGCCACGGCAGTAGGGCGTCGGGCCGCCGCCCTTGAGTTGCATCTCCCAGCGCCGGCCATCGAAAACGCCTTCGAACACGGACATGGCCCGGCCATCGCCGTAGCCGTTGCCGGTGCCGAACGGGCACTGCTGGATGTATTCGCTGCCGTAGATCGACAGGGCATAACCGGTGGCCCAGCCATAGGGCCGCATCGGCTCCTGGGCCGCCGTGATGTCGCCGGAGAACAGCCGGCGGAAGTGGTCGTCGTGGGCCAGGCCATCGCCCAGGCCCAGCTCGGCGAAGAGGGTGCGGCTGTGCGCCACCAACTCCGGCGCCGGCAACGGGGTGGGTGTCACCGGCACGTAATGGCCGGAGAACACCTGGCGGGGCCGGTGATCCTGGCCATCAGCGGTGGCCTGGGGATCCGGCCGCAATCCATCCAGCAGCGAGTAGTCGGCCCGCTGGGCGAACGCCGCGAAGGTGGTGGTCGGCACGGTGGTGGGCGCTGCTGTCGGCACTGTGGTGGACGCGGCTGTCGGCACGGGTCTCTCGGGTGTGGCGCGGCCTGGGCAGGGCCCTGACGCTGGGGTCACCATCCTGGCGACCCTGTCGCCATCGGTGGCGACGTTGCGGCCATCACGCCGGACATGGTCACGCCGGCAGCGTGGCTGCCTGGCTGTTGCTTGGCAGAGCATTGGCGTTGGCGGTTGGAAACCGGCCAGACTTGTCCCGCCAAGGGACCGGCCCCATGACCTACCGCATCCGCTTGCTGGAAACCGGGGAGGGCTGGGCCGTGAGCTGCCTCGACCTGCCTGGCTGTCACTCCCAGGGCAACACCCGCGAGGAGGCTCTGGCCAGCATCCGCGAGGCCATCACTCTCTGGCTGGAGGTGGAAGCCGAGGAGGCCGGCGTGAAGAGCGTGGAAACGCTGGAGTTGGCTGTGTAATGCCCAGGCTTCCGGGGATCAGCCAGAAGGAAGCCGTGAGGGTGTTCCAGAAACTGGGCTATCGGGTGGTACGGGAATCCGGGCATCTGGTCATGAGCAACGGCGAGCGACGCCTGGTCATTCCCCGGCATGACCCGATCAACGCCATCACCATGGGCGCCATTGCCAGGGACGCCGGACTGACACCTCAGGAATTCCGAGAGCTGCTCTGAGCGAGAAGGCCGCTCCTGATGGCGTGGCCCCTTCTCTATGGCCCGGCTCTGCCGCCCATCACCAGCCCCCCATACCGCAGCACCGCGCTGCGGTGATCCACGTCGGCCCTCAGACCGATGAAGCCGTCCGGCCGCACGGCCAGCAGGGTGAGGGGCCCCAAGCCGAGGCTGGCCGCTTCCTCCAGGC
>VGQR01000253.1 GCA_016882345.1 Cyanobacteria bacterium K_DeepCast_35m_m2_023 | reverse complement strand
TCGGTTGGATCGGCCTGCATCGCCCGCTGCTGGCGACCCTGCTGCAGGCCCTGGAACGGCATCCGGCAGTCGAGCTGCTGCTGGGGGGGGCGGCCCCCGGTCCCGGGATTCACGACACCGATCTGGTTGTCGCTGCCGATGGCCCTTACTCGCCCAGCCGCGAGAGCCTGGGCATCGGCCAGTGGCAGTGGGGATACCAGCAGAGCTGCCTCACGGCCCAGGTGCACCTGCGCGGCACAGCGGCCCAGCAGGCCTGTGAACTGTTCAGACCCGAAGGGCCCCTGGCGCTGCTGCCATTGGGGGGCCATCGCAGCCAACTGGTCTGGAGCGCCCATCCGGACCGCTGCCGCCAGCTCGAGCGGCTGAGCCCCGACGCATTTCTGGATGCGCTGGCAGGCACCCTGCCCGACAGCGTGCAACCGGACGCCCTCGCGGTTGCGCCCCAAAGCTTTGCCGTGGGACTCGCCCTGGCCCGGCGGTTGCACCGGGGCCAGACGGTGCTGGTGGGCGAGAGCGCCCACCGCAGCCACCCGGTGGGCGGCCAGGGTCTGAATCTGTGCTGGCGCGATGTGGACACGCTGCACCAGCTGGCCTGCAGGGTGCGGAGCGGCCAGCTGGCGGCGACGGCGCTGCCGCGGCGCTACAGCGCCCGGCGCTGGCCCGACCTGCTGCTGACCCTGGCGGCCACCGACCTGCTGGTGCGGCTGTTTTCGAACCGGCTGGAACCGCTGCTGCCGCTGCGGCGCCTGGGCCTGGCTGCGCTCGGCCGCTTTGGGGTGCTGCGGCGCCTGTGCCTGAGCGTCATGACCGACGGCCCTTGCGGGTTGGTGCGCCGCTGATCACAGTGGTGCCATGGTGATTAGCACCACCCCGCAACCGCCCCCGACGCCGGCCCTGCTGCGACATCTGCGCCTGCGCCATGGGCTCAGCGACAGCGCCCTGGCCCTGGGCCAGAAGCAGGCCGAGCTCGAACAGGCGCCCCTGCCGGTGGTGTTGTGGCGGTTCGGCCTGATCAGCCTCGACCAGCTCGATGCGGTGCTCAGCTGGCAGGACCAGCAGCCCTAGAAGCCGCCGACGCTGCCGCCGCCAAAGCCCCCTCCAACCCCGCCGCCCCCGCCAAAGCCCGAGCCGTCCGAGCTGCTGCGGGGGGCACTGTGCAGCACCTGCGCGGTGCTGTTGCTAAAGCGGTCCAAATCACCGCCGAAGTGATCGGGATCAAACTCGCCGACGTACCAGGCCGGCGGGGTGGCCAGCACCGCAGCAAAAGCCTCGCTCCAACGCCGGCTGAGGCCAAAGGCCATGGCGTAGGGCAGACCCCGCTCAAACTGCTCGGGGGTGAGCAGCGTGCGGTCGATGCGGTCGCGGTCCACTCGGGCGATGAACTCGCCATAGCCGCAGACCTGCTCACACAGGCGCGCTCCGGCAAGCGTGCGGCGTGGCATCAGCCAGCCGATCCCGGCAATGGCCGCGGCGGTCACCACCAGGCTGCCGACAGAGACCGGCAGACCAAACCCGAATTGGCGCTCGAACCAGGGAGCCAGCAGAAACCCCAACAGCAGCACAACCACACCGACTGACCCATAGATGCTGCGGATGGTCTGCGGCCAGTGGCGAAAACAGCCGCGCCGGATCAACCCTTGCTGGACCTGCCGCTTGAGACCGGGCACATGGGTGTAAAAGCTGTTCTCGAGGTCTTCGCTGCGCACCGCTTCGCCGGTCTGGCCCAGCGGGAACAGGGCTGCGAGCAGGCTGTGCTCGAAATCACGCAGCTCAGGCCCCCAGTCCTGCAGCGACCGCAACAGGCTGAAGCGGTAGCGCGGTGGCAGAAACAGCCCACCAAAACTGGTGCGCTCGACCTTGAGGTAACCGCGGATCGCCAGATCCACCATGGTGGCCATCAGGTCGCGCCCATCGACGCTGTCGTCGATCAGGGCTCCCGCCTCGGCGGGGGCCAGGTCGGCTGGGGGCTCGTAACGCACCACAACAGCACCCTGCTGGGGATCGCGGCCCCACTGCTGCCACAGCGCCAGCATCAGGGCGCTGGTGCCTAGGGGCAGCACCACGATCCAGTTCGCCTGCAACCAGAACCATCCCCGTTCGAGGCCGCCGGGCTCGCGCACACTGCCTTTGTCAAAGGCAACCGCCAGCGTCAGGCCCTCGTTCCACTGCAGCGGCCGGGTGGTCTCGACCTGCACCTCGGAACCCCGAATGGCGACGACGGCATCCGAGCCGATCGACCCGCTGGTGCCCGTGTAGGCCGCTGCACGGATGCCACGGGTGCCCTGGGGCAGCACGACCGTGGCGCCAGCCCGCTCGATCGGCACCTGGCGATCGGTGCCAGTGACATTCCAATACAGCTCGTCGTGATCGGCAAAAAAGCGGATCGCGTGGTCGGCGCGGTAGCGCAGCACGGCGGTTCTGGTGGTGCCGGCAGCGTCGGGAATATAGATGCGCAACCGCCGCTCGCCATTCTCGAGTTGCGAGGTGGTGCGGTACGGGGTGCCATCGGCGCTGGTGACCGCCCCCAGCTGCAGCCCCAGCCGGTGGGCGGCTCCGCCAGGGGCGCGGCTGATCACCGGAATGGCGCGCACCAACCCCTGCCAGGGTCCACCTTCAAAACGGGCGCGGATGGTCTCCTGCAGCGACACGGCGCCGCTGCGCAGCACCAGAGTCTGCAGCTGCATCGATTCGAGCACCAGCTGGCGGTCTGCCGATGCCACTCCCTCCTGCACGGGAGGGGGCGCGGGCTGCTGGATCACCATGATCAGCAGCGCCAGCAGGCTCGCCACCATGGCGGCGATCAACCGGCGCCAGAGCCGGCCGCTGGGGGTCGGCAGCATCAGAACCGAACAGCAGGAGCCTGGCGCTCCTGTGCAGCGTCAAGCTCGAAAAAGGCGCGCGGCGCAAAGGCAAACCAAGCCGCAACCAGGTTGGAGGGGAACTGCTGCAGGGCCATGTTGTAGTCCCGCACCACAGCGTTGTAGTAGCGACGGGCGTTTTGCAGCGCCTCTTCCACCTGCTGCAGCGATGCCTGCAGGGCGGTGAAACTCTCCACCGCCCGCAGGGCGGGATAGGCTTCGCTGAGGGCGAACACTTGGCCCAGGGCGCCGTTCAGCCGGCTCTCCAAGGCCGCACGGGCGACCGCATCGCCAGCGCTGGAACCACTGGCTGCCGCCTGGGCCGCTTGGCGCGCCTCGATCACGCGGGTCAAGGTGGCGGACTCATGGCTGGCGTAACCCCGCACCGTTTCGACCAGGTTGGGCACCAGGTCGTAACGACGCTTGAGCTGCACATCGATGTCGGACCAGGCACCAGCCGCCCCAACCCGCAACTGAACCAGACGGTTGTACAGGCTGGCCAGAACCAAGGCCGCCAGCACAGGCAAGCCAACGAGCAGCAGCAACACCAACACAGCCACGCCCCTGCAGCGGCACGCCAGGCCGACCCTAGGCAGCGATCACGGCGGTGTCATTCACTCGTAAACGATCAGCGATTCCACCGGATGGGCCTGGGGCAGGCGGGCTCGACCGTTGAGACCGGCCAGTTCAGCCACAAAGGCAAAGCCACACAGGTCTCCGCCGGCCGTGTTCACCAACTGGGCGCAGGCTGCTGCCGTACCACCGGTCGCCAACAGGTCATCAACCACCAGCACCCGGGCGCCCGATTGGAAGGCATCACTCTGGATTTCGAGCCGATCGGTGCCGTATTCGAGGGCGTAATCGACGCCCGTCACAGCCCCGGGCAACTTGCCGGGTTTGCGCACGGGCACAAAGCCCAGGCGCACCGCGGTGGCCAACGCCGTGCCCACGATGAACCCACGCGACTCGATGCCGACAATCAGGTCCGGTTGCAGACGCTCACAGAGGTCGGCCAGCTGGCGAATCACCTCCTGCCAGCCATCGGGATCCCGCATCAGCGGGGTGAGATCGCGGAACAGGATCCCGGGCTTGGGAAAATCGGGGATGTTGCGCACCAAGGCCCGCAGATTGACACTGGTT
>VGQR01000252.1 GCA_016882345.1 Cyanobacteria bacterium K_DeepCast_35m_m2_023 | reverse complement strand
CCAGGCTGTGTCTGGAACTGCAATCGCCGTCCAGTGCTATCGACTGGTGCAGATCGAAATCCAATGGCCCTCCACTGAAACGGGTTGAACACCAAGGGGCCCCAGCTTGGACCTGCACTCTGATAAGGAAGCAAAGGGCTACGACGCTGCAAACCGTTTAGGCGATCGACCATTGCTGGCAAGCGTCCAACCTGAGACGCGTCGTGACCAGATTTCGGTATCACAAACAGCGCGTAAGCATCACCACTGATGCGGCAGTGAGGGGTCGCTCGACACAGGGCAGTGGCGGCCTCACGATCTGTGACTGCACCCAAGTCAAGCGCAAAGCGGTTGTAGTCGAGAGATTGCGCAAGCCTCCATTCCGCTCCCAAACCCTGAGCAGAAACAAGGCTGAACACGGTGTCCGCAGGGGTGAGTTTGGATGCGCCATAGTTCATCGTGAGTTGACCTGAAGGCGGGACAGCCAGAAACGTCGCATAGACACCGCTTCGTGCTGTACTTTCCAAGAGGCCTGGTTCTGGATAAGTGAAGTAGGGAGCCATCCAGACCCTGGCATGGGGGACCTCAGCCAGGAGAGTGTTGAGCGCCGAAATGCCTGCCTGTGCTTTAGAGGTCGGCGCAACAGATTCCGTCAACGGATTAGCCTCCGGCGGCCACCAGCGGCTGCTGGCCAGCAGCTCAACCATCATCCACAAGCCGAGCGCCGACCAAAAAATCCTGCGAGGCTTAATGTGTAGTCTCACGGCAGCACCAACAATCGCATTCAGAAATCAAATAGACAACTGCTGCACCGTATACAAACACAGTAAAGCGATTCAATGATCGCAGCACCGGCGAGACGAATGTTGCGAACAATGTGCCCAATCCGCCGATGGTCATCACAACAAGCGCTAGAAACACAACCACCAGCAATAGCCGGGCAAAGAAACGACGACGCTGCTCCATCGGCAACAGCCGGACCGGTACGGGAACCATGAGGCAACGCACGGCTGCCACCAGCGCAATCGGAATCAGCAAGCTGCCCGCAGACCAGAAATAGGACTCCAACTGCACCGCAAAACCGGCGTCGCGCAAGGCTGCGCGTACTGGCTCCACAACATTTGGCGGCACAAACCAGGTCATCGGCATCAACCCATACAAGAGTTGCTCGGTCGCCAACCGTGGTGTCATCCACAGCCGAGGCGGTCCTGCCGAGGAGACCGCAAGCAGCTTCGGCAGAAAGGCCAGAGCAAGCATCAGGAGAAATCCAGCCATGAACAGGATGGCCACCAACGATGGCCTCCACAGCTCTCGCAACGAAGGGACTTTTGCTGAAAGCTCAAGCCAGGTGATCGCAGCGAGTGTTGTCACAAGCAACACAGAAAACACAACGTAGTACTCCTGAGCGGGATAGGTCATGGCTGCAGCCATGAAGCCCGATAACAACACGCGCTGGCTGATGCTGCTGTTGACGGCCCGCACCATCTGACAGCGGAGCTGCCAGCACGCCATCAACGTCGGTGCCACAGCAATCAGCACGGTCTGATCCAAATGGCCAAGCCTCGAAAACGAGCAAGGTGCTGTTGCCAATGTGAAAACCATCAACAACCGTGCCCGATGACTAAAGCCTGCCTGGCGCGCTGAGATGTAGCTCAACACCACGAGAATCAACAAGGCTCCAAGGAGATAAACCTGCGCTGGATTCAACTCAACCCGGCTTGCCAGTCGGCAGGAGAGATCCTGTTGAAGCTTGGCCAACAAACTGAGCGCAAACAGGCCCTCGGGCTGACCCGCTGATGCAGTTCCGCCTAGCGATCCAAGCGAGACCTCGCCAGCGCGACAAGCAACGGAAAACCAAAAATAATGAAAAACCTGATCGGCTTCAGGAGTGGCGACATCCTGCAGCGATGGCAACCAGAACAGACAAGCGATGGCATACACGCCAAGCAGGGAGAATGGCTTGATCAGGCTGCCTGAAGGAAGACGCATGGATGACGGATGCTATTTCTTAGGCTAAGCTTTTGGAAGCATTGATCAACACCCCCACAATACACTGCAATGTGCGCTGGCATGCATAGCAATTCCATCAGGCTTGCAGTGCTGACACCTGTTTACAACGACTGGGATTGTGTGTTGCAGCTGATCAATGCCCTTGGCGAACTGCAGAGCAGCGCCCATGCAATCGAGCTGCTGATTATCAACGACGGCTCAACGCACACATGTCCACAGCAAATTGACAACGTTCCCAGCTGGCTAGAATCGCTAAAAATTATCAATCTTGTTAGCAATGTTGGTCATCAGCGCGCAATAGCAATAGGTCTCAGTCACTTGGTGCAATCCAGCGCCCCCGATGCGATCATTACCCTCGACAGCGATGGCGAGGATTCACCACAGGACGCTGTCAAACTGGTGAGGTTCTGGCTGCAAAATCAACATGCCATAGCCGTCGCAACCAGAGGGAAGCGCTCAGAGGGCCAAGCCTTTTCGCTGCTCTACAGAGTTTATAAATTGATCTTTAAACTCTTCACTGGAGCTCGCATTGATTTTGGCAATTTCACTGTTCTTTCCTTCGCCAACGCGAAGCGACTTGCAGCAATGCCAGAATTATGGAATCATTTTCCATCTACGATTCTTAAGTCAAGACTACCTGTGATGAGACTTCAAATCAATCGCGGCACGCGCTATGCAGGTGACTCGAAAATGAGCTTGGTAAGCTTAATTAACCACGGCCTTTCTTCGGTTTCAGTATTCTTCGATATTGTACTTGCAAGGCTGCTGTTACTGACAATTGCACTCGCAGTATTGTTAGTGGCGTTAGCATCTCTAGTGCTCGTGATCAAACTTTTTACAGACCTGGCCATCCCAGGCTGGGCGTCCCTGATTGTTGGCCTGACAGCACTCGGCATTCTGCAAGTACTCGCCACTCAGATTGTGGTCATCTTCCTCGCGCTATCGTCAAGAAGCAGCTTTCAGATGCCAACACTCGCCCTTGCCCCGTCATATATTGAAGGTATTCGCATTTATCAACGCTCCTAATTTGACCCCATTCGATTATCTCGGATCCGAACTCGAGCTGTTTCAGGCGGCCAACAATTGGCGCCATTACTGGACCAGCCTGATCGCGCACCTCACGACTGGAGCTGTCTTGGAGGTCGGAGCAGGCATTGGCTCGGTGACAGCACTGCTCGGTCCGGCAGCCAGCAGCTGGACAGCCCTGGAACCGGATGAAACTCTGTTGGCGACGATTCCTGAGAGCTACGAGCGCCTATGCGGGACTCTGTCCGCCATTCCCAAAGCATCAATGTATGATGCCATTCTGTATGCAGATGTACTTGAGCATATAGCCGCTGATCAACAGGAAATTAATGAGGCCTACCAAAAACTGAATCCGGGAGGCAGCCTGATCGTGCTCGCCCCTGCGCATCAATGGTTGTTTTCAGAGTTTGACCGCTCGATTGGCCATTACAGACGGTATACAAAAAAGAGCCTCCAAAAAATAAAGCCCAATGGTTGCATGACACTCACAGTACGACATCTCGATTCCGTTGGCATTATCATTTCTGCCGCAAACAAACTTTTTCTCAAAGCAAACCTCCCTACAGCTGCTCAAATTCGATTCTGGGACAAATGGATTGTGCGCTTCTCAAGCTGGCTGGATCCGATCCTGCGCTACAGAGTCGGCAAATCGATCCTGGTCATCTGGCAGAAGCCCCTGCCTTCTGCTGCAACAGCACCTCCTCTAGACCCTCGAGGTCCTTGTCGGTGATCTTGGTCTGTATGGGGCAGTGCTTGAGACCGAACATCAAGGAGAACTCGGCCTGCTTGTAGATGTCGGCCGGCAGGGTTTCGTCGTGGTACTCGCGGGCACCCGGGCGGTGGCGGGCGATTTCAGCTGCGTGGGCAGCGATCTTTTAGGCGATCAGACCGTTGCGCACATCTTCAGGGTTGGACAGACCCAGGTGTTCCTTGGGGGTCACGTAGCAGAGCATCGCGGTGCCGTACCACCAGCGGAACACCTGGGTCTGTCCAA
>VGQR01000251.1 GCA_016882345.1 Cyanobacteria bacterium K_DeepCast_35m_m2_023 | reverse complement strand
CGCAGATCACCAGCCAGGCCGTGCTGAGGCTGGTCCCATCGGCCAGCTCGAGCTGCCACTGGTGGTCGGCCAGGCGCCGCAGCTGGCGCACCGTTGTGGTTCGTGCCATCACCCCCAACCGCGCGCAGTCCTGGTGCAGGGCTTCGAGCAGTGGCAGGGGATCGATCTGGCCATCGTTGGCCGACCACAGGCCGCCGACGGCTTGGTCGGGCAGCCGGGGGTGCAGCTGGGCCAGCCGCTCGCGGCCCCACAGCGCCAGAGGCAGGCCCATTGCGGTTCGGGCCTCGACCAGGCTGGCCTGGCGGTTGAGCTCATCGGGACTGGCGGCCAGCAGCAGCAGGCCCCGTTTGAGCTCGAGGCCATGGCCGCGCCCCTGCAGCTCGGCCACCCACTCGGCCCAAAGCGCCAGGCTGCGTTGCCGCAGTCGCCAGGCGCGGCCGCTGGCCCGATGAAACACCTGGGCCATCAGCAGGCCCAGGGCAGCAGTGCTGCTGGTTGGCTGTGCGGGAGCGATCAGGGTGACCTGGTGGCCGCGTCGCTGCAACCACCAGGCAGCGGTGCGGCCGATGATGCCCGCACCGACAATGACTAGCTCGCGTTTCGGCGGATCTGCAGTCGTGGCGATCAGATCTGCTTCAGGTCTTCCTGAACCTGGGCCGGCAGCACCTGGGCATACAGACCGAAGCCGCTGGCCACCTTGATGTACGCCTTGCGCAGCTTGTCGCCGTCCTGAAGCTGGGCTGCCTCGTCGAGCTGGGCCAGGGCGGTCTTGAGGTTGTTGGCCCGCTTGTTGGCTTCGGGCCGCTCAGCCGGCAGCAGGTGCTGGTTGATGTACAGCATTTGGCGGCTCACCTCCTGCATCGGACCGTGGATCAGGTTGCGCGTGAACACCCAGTTGCGCTCGTTGACCAGGGTGGCCAGCTCGGGCAGGCGGTTGCGGGCGGCCAGGAAGCCTTCAGCCTGGCGTTCGATCACCGCGATGTCATCGGCGCTCAGGGTGGGTGCCTTGGCCTTGGCATCACCGCAGGCGGTGAGCCCAAAGCAGAGCACGGCCCCCAGCAGCAGCAGGACCAGGCGGCGCAGGTGCTGAAGCACGGTGGTGGTCAGGGCTGTCATGGTCGACACGGGCATCACGCGTGGGCGTGACTGTATCGGCGACCCCAGGCTTTGCGGCCTGTCTGTAGCCGCTTGCAATCACCATCGCCCGCCGGTTGTTGTCGCAAGGCGCTGGTTCGGTGCTACGCATGCAGGGCATGCTGGTCTGCTGGATGAGCTCATCCTCCGCGATTCTCCAACTGATTTGCCCGGACCGGCCCGGTCTGGTCAGCGAGCTCTCGGGTTGGGTGGCTGCCAATGGCGGCAGTATCACCCACGCCGACCACCACACCGATGTGGGTGGGTCGTTGTTTCTCAGCCGCATCGAGTGGGGCCTCGCCGGTTTTGGCCTGCCGCGTGAGGCGATTGGCCCGGTGGTCGCGTCCCTGGCCGAGCGCCTGGGCGGCGCGGGACAGGTTCACTTCACCGACGAGCTGCCGCGGGTCGCCCTCTTCGTCAGCAAGCAGGCCCATTGCCTGGTGGATCTGCTGTGGCGCACCCGGGCCGGCGAGCTGCCGATGCAGGTGCCGTTGGTGATCTCCAACCACACCGCCCTGGCGGCCGAGGCCGAGGCGTTTGGGGCCCGCTTTGTGCACCTGCCGATCGACGCCGCCAGCAAGGCTGCCGTCGAGGCGCAGCAGCTGGATCTGCTGGCCGAACACCGCATTGAGCTGGTGGTGTTGGCCAAATACATGCAGGTGCTCAGTGGTGATTTTTTGCGCGGATTTCAAGGCGGCGGTGCCGACGACCATCGGGTGATCAACATCCACCACTCGTTCCTGCCAGCCTTCAAGGGCGCTCAGCCCTACCACCGGGCCTGGGAGAGGGGCGTCAAGCTGATCGGTGCGACGGCCCACTACGTCACCGAGGACCTCGATGACGGCCCGATCATTGAACAGAGCACCGTGCCCGTGAGCCACCGCGATGAGGTCGACGACCTGATTCGCAAGGGCCGTGACTGCGAGCGCCTGGCGCTGGCTCGGGCGCTGCGGCTGCACCTGCGGCGCGAGGTGATGGTCTACCGGGGCCGCACCGCGGTGTTCAATTAGGCCACGAGTCGAGTAGCGCCCAGTCCAGCCGCAAGCCGTTGTCAGACGGGCAGGGCGCTGACCTCGTCGAGCGCCTCAGTCCGGTGCTTGGCCAGGGTCGCAGCCGGCAGCGGACCGAGCAGGTGGCTCCAGGGCAGGACGTGATCGACCACCCAGTCGCCATGCACCACCGCGTCCCAGGGAGGCGGGGGTTGGTTGTCCCACCTGCGGGACACCGGGGCGGCCAGCGCGGGTCCGTCGCCGTTGAGCACGGCCTTGTAGGCCCGCTTCCAGCCCCCCAGGCTCTCGTGCTGACCGCGGGCGGCGGCGATCACCGGGGCCAGGCGCCGGTCACTGCGGGATAGCAGCGCCTGGATCACGCTCCAGCCATAGCTCTCGGGCCGCAAGTCAATGCCCTTGGGTTTGAGCCGTTTGGCCAGCAGCTTGAGGCGCTGTTCGGCTTCGGGGCGCACACCCTGCCACTGGAAGGGGGTGTGGGCCTTGGGCACGAAGGTGCTGACCCCAAGGCTCAACCGCAAGCCGGGGGTGGCCTTTTTCAGATCCAGAAGCAGCGCAGCCGTGGCTTCGACATCGGCGTCCTCTTCGGTGGGCAGGCCGACCATGCCGTAAAGCTTGAGCCCGCTTAAACCGCCCTCTTTGGCGTAGCTGGCAGCGGCGTAGATCTCGCTGGTCTCGAGTTTTTTGTTGACGACGCGGCGCATACGTTCGCTGCCGCTCTCGATCGCGATCGTCAGCGATTTGCTGCCGCGCTTGGCCAGGATGCGCCCCAGCTCGGGCGTCACCGTGGCGGCCCGCACCGAGCTGACGCTGACGCGGGTGCCGTCGAAGCGGTCCTGGTCCAGCCAGGACAGCAGGTCGCCGAACTGCGGATGCTGGGTAACCGAGGCCCCCAGCAGACCCAGGCGCTGGGTGGCGCTCAGGCCCTTCTCGACCGCCGGAATCAGGCCGTCATCGAGCGAGGGTGTGCGAAACGGCAGGGTCAGGTAGCTGGCCAGGCAGAAGCGGCACAGCTCGGGGCAGCTGCGCACCACCTCGACCATGTGGATGGAGGGCCAGGCCGCCTCGGGGGTGATCACGGTCGAGTGGCTGAGCGTGTTGCCGCGCCAGGTCTGTTTGGCGATGGTGGGCGGGATCCCCGCTTCGGTGGGGGCCACCCCCAGCAGTTGACCATCGGCGTCGTAGCTGGGCCCGTACAGGGCGGGCACGTACACCCCCTCAACCTGGGCCAGCTGGCGCAGCCGTTCGGCCCGTGGGGCGCCGCGGCAGGCCTTGAGCGCCTCGATGAACGCCGGCAGCAGCAGCTCGCCATCGCCCAGCAGCACCGCATCAAAAAAGGGTGCCAACGGTTCGGGGTTGGCCGTCAGCACCGGGCCGCCGCCAAACACGATCGGGTCGGCCTCGCCTCGCTCCACCGCCCAGATCGGAATGCGCTGCTGCTCGAGCAGGTCGAGCAGCACCGGGCCGTCGAGCTCCCAGCTCAGCGACAGGCCGAACAGGTCGAGCTGCCGGTGGGCTGGGTCGCCCTGGTCGGTGAACAGGCGCCGCACGTCGACATCGCCGCGCTGGGCCAACGTCGCCCAGACCACCTGGTAGCCCAGGCTGGTGATGCCGACGCTAAAGGTGCTGGGAAAAGCCAGCACCGCCCGCAGCGCCCCGTGCTGGGGCACGGCGGGTGTGAACAGCAGGGTCTCCTGGTTCAGGGGTGGGGCATCAGCAGGTTTGAGTCCAGCGTGTCATCCAGCTCGCCAAGAGCGATCCGCTCCAGAGCGTGATCTCCAGCGGAGACGGCTCTGGTGCTCAGGCGCTGGTCCAGGGAGGCGAGCCTGCCTCCGTGGTGCACGGCCAGGGCCAATAGATAGGTGACGGTGATCTGGCCC
>VGQR01000250.1 GCA_016882345.1 Cyanobacteria bacterium K_DeepCast_35m_m2_023 | reverse complement strand
CTGGCCCGGTGGCGATGCGGTGGATCTGATCGGGGTCTCGGTCTACAGCTCGCCCCGTTGGCGCGGCGACGGCCGGTTGCGCACGTTTGCCGAGCTCATGGATCAGCGCCGCTGGCTGCATCTGCATTACCGCAAACCGCTGCTGGTTGCCGAAATGGGGGTCAGTGGCACACCCCTGCAGCGCCGCCGCTGGTTGCAGGAGGCCCGTGCGGCCCTGCCCCGCTACCCCGAGCTGATCGGCTGGGTGTACCTCAGCGCCCCCCAGCCCCGTTGGATTCCGCTGCAGACCGGTCACGAGGACTGGAGCCTGCCCGCGGCCGATCTGCAACTTGTGACGGCATCCCTGAACCCCCCTTGCGAGTCTCTCCATGCCTCCGTTCCGTTGTTGGCGCGTCAGCGCTGCACTGCAGCTCCCCGTTAAGTGGCCCTGGGTGCTGCTGGCGGGGCTTGGCCTGCCCCTGCTGGTGATGGTCGACGCCGCCAGGGCTGCCGAACCGCCGCCCTACAGCGCCCCTGGGCTGACCCCGACCCAGATGCCGACCGCTTTCACGGCCGAGTGGGGCAACTTTTACGTCAGCAGCTCGATCTATGGCTACGAGCAGTGGCAACGGCCGGATCCGTTCGTCGATGGTTGTCTGAATGTGGGTGTCGGGTTGGCAATCCGCGGCGCGCCATTGCGGTTGAGGTTGACTACAACCTTGAGAGCTACCGCGGCCAACCCGAAGGCGGCAGCGTCGACCTGCGCATCGGTCGTTCGCTGGCCAACGGCGAGCGTTTCAAGGCCGCGGTCAGTGCCGGCTGGCTGCGACTGGCCACCCATGGGCAGCTCTCCTGAGAGCCCAGCAGTCCGTACGGGGTGCTCACCCTGGCCTGGCCGCTGCGCCCCCACGACCCGGGTTTTCGCCAGACGCTCCAGTTCAATGTGGGCGGCGGCAGCGGCCGCTTTCAGCGAATCGACCAGGGTTGGCTGCCGAGCCAGGGGGCCTTTGCCTCGCTGGGGGTCGAGCTGGCGCCCAACATCGGCCTCAGCGCCGGCTGGGTTGGGCGCGGCGTCAATGCCAGCCTGTCGGTGGTGCCGCTGCGGGGGGTGCCGCTGTTCGCCACCCTGTCGGGGGTCAATCTCGACAACAGCGGCGAAGCCGGTCGTGCGGTGCTCCTATCCCTGACCTGGGGTGGAAGCTTCCGCACGGCCACCTTCTAAAACGGTGCGCGCATTGAACTGCAGTTCGGCTGGCGAGTGGGGCAGTCGCTGTTGGGCTGCGGCGATCAGACCCCTGAACAGCGGATGGGGCTTGCCTGGCCTCGACAGAAATTCGGGGTGGTACTGGCAGGCGGTGAAGAAGGGATGGCCTTTGAGTTCGATCAATTCGACGAGCCGGCCGTCTGGAGAGGTGCCACTGATCGCGTACCCCGATTCGAGGAACAGGTTGCGGTAGGCATTGTTGAACTCATAGCGATGGCGGTGTCGTTCGTAGACGACGGCATCGCCATACAGCCGATGCCCCATGCTTCCAGGGCTGAGCCGACAGGGGTAAACCCCCAGGCGCATGGTGCCGCCCAGATCGATCACGTCCTGTTGCTCAGGCAGCAGGTGAATCACCGGATGGGGCGTGGCTGGATCGAGTTCGGCGCTGGTGGCCCCGGCCAGGCCGGCCTGGTTGCGGGCCCATTCGATCACCGCGCACTGCATGCCCAGGCAGAGGCCCAGGAACGGCACCCGCTGCTCCCGGGCCCAGCGGATCGCGGCCACCTTGCCGTCGACGCCGCGGTTGCCGAACCCACCCGGCACCACCACCGCGTCCATGCCGGCCAGCAGGGTCTCGGCGCCCTGGGTCTCGATCTGCTCGGCACAGATCCAGTGCAGATCGAGCGACGCATCGCAGTCGATGCAGGCGTGGCGCAGCGCCTCGACCACCGACAGATAGGCATCATTGAGCTGGACGTACTTGCCCACCAGGGCCACCTTGACCGCGGGTCCGGGGTTGCGCAGCTTGGTCACCAGCTGGGCCCAGCTGGCCATGTCGCTGTCGTGGTCGTCGAGTTGCAGCACATCGAGCACCTCGCGGCAGAGCCCCTCCTGCTCCATCGCCAGGGGCACCGCATAGATGCTGTCGGCATCCAGGGCCTGGATCACGCCGCGGGCCTGCACCCCGCAAAAGCCGCCGATCTTGGCCCTCAGCTCGTCGTTGATCGGCCGGTCGCTGCGGCACACCAAGACGTCGGGTTGGATGCCGATCGAGCGCAGCTCCTTGACCGAGTGCTGGGTCGGCTTGGTCTTGAGTTCGCCCGAGGTGCCGATGTAGGGCAGCAGCGTCACGTGCACATAGGCGGTGTAGTGCCGTCCCACATCGCCCCTGAATTCGCGAATGGCTTCGAGAAACGGCAGCGATTCGATGTCGCCGACGGTGCCGCCGATCTCGGTGATCACCACATCGGCGCCCGAGTTGGCGGCGACGCGGTGGATCCGTTCGCGAATTTCGCCGGTGATGTGCGGAATCACCTGCACGGTGCCGCCGTTGTAGTCACCGCGCCGCTCTTTGTTGATCACCGCTTGGTAGATCGAGCCGGTGGTCACGCTGTTGAGGCGTGACATGGCCGTGTCGGTGAAGCGTTCGTAGTGGCCCAGATCCAGGTCGGTCTCGGCGCCGTCCTCGGTGACGAACACCTCGCCGTGCTGGTACGGGCTCATCGTGCCCGGATCGACGTTGAGGTACGGATCGAGCTTGAGGATCGAGACGCTGTAACCGCGGCACTTGAGCAGGCGCCCCAGGCTGGCGGCCACGATGCCCTTGCCGATGCTCGAGACCACGCCCCCGGTCACGAACACAAACTTGGCCCGTGACCCCTGAGCCAGGACTGCAGTGCTCGCCGAGGGGGCTGGACTCATGGGGCTGCCGCTGACTCTTCAATTTACCGACCGCCGTCAGGGCGCCCTGCCGCCCCACTGCGGGGGCTGCTGGCGCCGGATCTCAGCCTTCCAACAGGCTGCGCAGCATCCAGGCGGTCTTCTCGTGGATCTGCAGCCGCTGGGTCAGCAGGTCGGCTGTGGGTTGGTCGTTGGCCTCATCGGCCACGGCGAAGACGCTGCGGATCGTGCGGGCCACGGCTTCGTGGCCTTCGACCAGCTCGCGCACCATCGCCAGGGCCTCGGGCACGCCCTGGGCGTCGCTGATCGAGGCCAGGGCGCTGTAGGTGCCGCTGCCATAGGGAGCCTTGCAGCCGAGGGAGCGGATGCGTTCGGCGATCTCGTCGAGGGCCATCCAGAGCTCGTTGTATTGCCCTTCGAACATCAGGTGCAGGGTGTTGAACATCGGCCCGGTGACGTTCCAGTGGAAACCATGGGTCTTGGCGTACAGCAACCAGGTGTCGGCGAGCACGCGGCCCAGGCCATCGGCGATCTGCAGGCGTTGGGCGTCGGGAATGCCGATGTCGATCGGGGCGGCGGAGGGGGCCATGGTCGAAGGCGAGTGTCTGCGTTGTAGCTGGACGGGCCGCCACTGCCGAAGCAGCAGCACTGGCTGTGACGTTTGTTGATCGTGCCTCAGTTCAGGCCCGAGCGCTGTCTCACAGGGGCCCTCTTCAGGATCCGCTGTCCTGGATCGCCCAGCAGGTTTGCCACCAGTGACGGCGTTGGCGCTGCAGCCTGGCCAACAGGTCGTATTCGGCATCGCTGAGCTGCCAGGCAAAGGCCCGCGACTCGTAGCGCAGCAAGTCGCCACAGCGCACGTCATAGCCCAGGCCCACGGCCATCTGGGCCGCTTCGGGGGCATTGAGACGGCCCAGCTGCCGCTGCAGGTCAGGCTCCTGATTCACCCGCGACAGAAACGCGGCCAGACCCTGCTGGCTCATGGGCAGCTCGGTGGAGGCGACACCAGCAGCCAGCGCAGCACCGGCTCGCTGTAGAAGGCCGCATCCCACACGTTGTGGTCAAAGCCGGGCAGCTCGCTGTAGCGCACCGGCGCCTGCAGGGCCCTGAGGCACGACACCGTGCGGCGAGCATCCTCAACGGCATAGAGGGGATCGGCGTC
>VGQR01000249.1 GCA_016882345.1 Cyanobacteria bacterium K_DeepCast_35m_m2_023 | reverse complement strand
GGAGTATTCGAACTGTGCCACCGAAGCCTCAGATGGCTGCAGCGTGATGATCGACCTGCAGGCTTAAGCAGGTCTCCTTTTTGTTGGGGTTGACTCCGAATTCACTTTCTCAGGAGGCCCTAATTGCGCGCAGTTGTTTGAGCACCAGCTCCCATGCAGCCCATAGGGAATCGCCAGCGGCAGCTCCAGCACGGCCTGCTCGGCCATGGATGAGGCATTAAGAATTACTAGGTCGCTGCCGCCGCGCGCGCCGTTCCAGACCTGCACGAGCACCCAGCCGTCGTCCTCGGCTGTGCCCCCCGGGCGCGGCACCATGACCGGCTCACTGACGAAGCCCCGTGGTGCGGCGCTCCACAGGCGGCGTTCACCGTTCTCCAGATCCAGCTTCTTGATCGCCTGCAGGGGGTCGTTGCCGGTTTCGCGCTCGGCCACGGCCATCCAGGCATAGCGCGATGGCAGCCCCTCGCGGTCGGGATTGACCATGGCAAATTCGCAGCAGCGCTCGCTCAGCCGGGTGGTGCTGACAGTGCCGGTGTTCAGATCAATGCGGCACTGCTCGAGCAGGCCCTCGGGCAGCAGCTCAAAGTCGACCGCACGAAAGTCCTGATCCGGGCCGATCGAGGGGAAATCGCTGTAGTAGATGCTCTCCACCACCACAGCCCCCTGATCTTCCCAGGCGTTGAGGTGGTGGAACACAAAGCCGTCGGGGGCATCGAGGATGCGCGGCGGCTGGCCGGCAAAGGCACCGCAATCGCGTGGAATCAACCAGAACTTGGCCTGCCCGCCGGGCTTGGACTGCAGGCACTGGGCGGCACCCTTGTGACCGGTCACATAGGGCAGCGGATTGAAAGCAATCGCGTTCTGCAAAAACACCGCCCAGTTGGGGGTAATAGCGAAGTCGTGCAGAAAGGCGAAGCCGTTGAAGCTGTCGCGGCGCTCATTCAGCAACTGACCCGCTTTGATGCCCGCGGCCGGGTCGTCCTCGACCGCAAACTCCATCAGCCGCACCGTGCTGCGAGGGCCCGCCTTGACCCCGAAGGTGACCATCCGCGGCGCGCCGTGGTGCCCGGGGTCAAAGCGTGGGTGGGCACTGAACGCATCGCCCTTGCGCAATACCCCATCGAGCAGGGTGATGCCCCTGGTCTCGAGGGTCTCGGGATCCAGGGCGTGGGGCTCGGCCGCTTCCCACAGGGCCAGCAGCTGGTCGCCAAGGCGCACCACGTGGGTGTTGGCGATGTTCTTGAGCCGCAGATCCAGGGCATTGGCTAGGGGCCCGCCGGGCTTCTGGGTGCCGAACACGCCGCGATACAGAAACTGCCCCGCCTGCTCCTCGGCCAGCCAGCCCTCGGTGCGCACAAAGCGGTTGCGCAGGCTGGCTCTGCCGCCGTTGAAGCGCAGGGCCAGGATCATGCCGTCGCCATCAAACGGGTGATGCACCCACTGGCCGCCCCGCTCGAGGCGGCCCGGACCGTTGCGATACAGGGTGCCGTTGAGCTCTGCGGGAATGGCGCCGCTGGCCACCGTCAGGGGCGCGTCATCGAGCTCACGCTCCACATTGCAGAACGCCCCGGCCCAGTCGGCGCGATCGTACCGGGGTGGGGTTTCAGAACCCGGCGCGGAGGCACTGGGGGCGGCGGTCATGGCAGGGCACGGGCTGAAGCCCCATCATCGCGTAACGGAGTGTTAATCAGTCGGCTCGTCCAAGAGCTCCCGCAGCCACGCCTCAAATGCCAGCAACTGCGCTCCAGGGCGGGCCACGTCGCAACAGCCAGGGTCAACAACCGCTCGACCTGATCGAATCTCAGCTCATAGCCCTATCAGATCATCGACAGCCCGCTGACTAGGCATGGACCGGCTCATGACGGGCCCAGGCGATCGGCGCGCTCACGGATGCGCTGCTGCCAATGGGTCGGCAGGTCTTCCAAGCGCACCAGATCGATCACCATGGTGTGTTGCAGGGGCTCCAACAACGCCATGGCTGCCATCAGATCGGCCTAGGGCAAACCCGCCACAGCCAGATCCACATCGGATTGCAGACCGAAGCGTCCCTCGGGCAGCGAGCCAAACAACCAGACCCCCTCCAGCGCCGGCCAACAGCGCTGCAGCACGTTTGCGGCCTGCATGGCCAAACCACGAGCCTCCAGTTGCCGCGCGGCAAGCTGAGCCGCCTCGGCCTGCAGCCGCTGCTGCCAGACGGCACGTTGGGCTGGTGTCACCACCATGGCGCCCTCAGCCCCCCGCGCGCTCCAGCACGCCCTTGCTGCTGGGCACGGCACCAGCGCGGCGCGGGTCCAGCTCAGTGGCCAGGCGCAGCGCCCGGGCGAATGCCTTGAAGCAGGCCTCGACGATGTGGTGCGAATTGACCCCGTCGAGCTGTCGGATGTGCAGGGTGAGGCCGGCGTTGTTGGCGACGGCCACAAAGAACTCCTTGACCAGCTCGGTTTCGTAGCTGCCGATCTTGGCCGCCGGGATCTGAAGGCCATAGCTCAGGTGCGGGCGGCCGCTGCAATCGAGCACCACCTGCACCAGGGCCTCATCCAGCGGCGCCACAAAGTGGCCAAAGCGATGAATGCCGCGGCGATCGCCCAGGGCCTGGGCCAGGGCCTGGCCGACGGCGATGCCCACGTCTTCGTTGGTGTGGTGGTCGTCGATGTGGGTGTCGCCCACGGCGCTGATCTCCAGATCCAGCAGGCCGTGGCTGGCCAGCTGGTGCAGCATGTGATCCAGAAACGGCACACCCGTGCCCACCTGGCACTGGCCCGTGCCGTCCAGGTCGAGTCTGACGCGCACGTCGGTTTCGCCGGTGACGCGATGAATCTCGCCTGTGCGCATGGCTCTGGCCGGCGGGCCGGCGGGGGATCAGCTGCCCTGATCATGCCGAACCCCCTTGACCCTGCCCAGGAGCCGCGGCGCCTCAACCCGAGCGCTGATGCCATGTTGCGACTGCATCACACATCTTGATGCCATGCGCACGACGTTGACGATCGACGACGGCCTGCTGCGCCAACTGCGCCAGAAGGCGCTCGTCAGCGGCAAGCCCTTCAAGCAAGTGGTCAACGAGACCCTGCAAGCCGGCTTGCACCCAGCCCAAGCCGCGCCACGTGAGCCCTACCGCTGCCCCAGCTTTTCGATCGGGGGATTGGCTGCCGGGGTGGATCTCACCCAGGCCAATCAGCTGGCCGCAGCGCTTGAAGATGAGGTTCTGATCGAGCGGCTCAGGCAGGGCCAATGATCCTCATTGACACCAACCTGTGGCTCTACGCCTGCCTCGCAGAGCTGCCGCAGCACAGGCAGGCCCGAAGCTGGCTGGAATCCGTCATGGGCGCCGATGAACCCGTTGCCCTGGCCTGGAACGTGGCACTCGCCGTGCTGCGCCTCACCACGCAGCAACGGCTGCTGCAACGACCCCTGAGGCCGGAGCAGGCGCTGGAGCTGGTCGAATCCTGGATCCGTCACCCGTTGGTGCAGGTGGTTGAACCCGGGCCTCAGCATTGGACCCTGCTGCGCTTGTTACTCGAGCAGGCGGGCACGATCGGCAACCTGACCAATGATGCCCACCTCGCGGCACTGGCGATCGAGCACAACTGCACCCTCTGCTCGGCCGACAATGGCTTTCGCCGGTTCACCGGCCTGCGCTTCGCCAATCCACTGCGCTGATGGCCATCCACTGGCAGCTTGAATCGTTCAGCCGGGTCGAGCGCTCGATCGCCGCAGAGGTGCTGCCCGGCAAGTTGCTGATCGCCGGACGCAGCCGGGCCTTTGCCTACCTGTTTGCGTATGCCACCTACAGCGTGGCGCCCGAGGGCCTGCTGGGCGCCGCCACCAACCGCCGCGAACTGCTGGGTCTGCTGGGCGAGGCCAGCGGTGAGGTGTTCGTTGTGCTGCACGACGAAATGCTCGACCACTACGGCGAAGGGCTGCTGCAACAGATCCGCGATGCCGGCAGCGCAACCGGCAGCAGCATCAGCGTGATCGTGCTGGCCAGCCAGGAGGCCACCGTGGTGGAGGCCTGCACCGGCCTGATCGCTGCCGATGCCTTCAT
>VGQR01000248.1 GCA_016882345.1 Cyanobacteria bacterium K_DeepCast_35m_m2_023 | reverse complement strand
CGCCCATTTTTGGGGTTTTCGGGCCAGCGAAAGTCCTCACAAATGCTCTCAGTACAATCAGTCAAGAATCATAATAAGACCAAAATTGGGTCGCAGTCGGGATGAATGAGAGCAGAGACCTCGCGTTCTCGCGGGGCCGATTGGAACCCACGGCGCTGATCAGTCATCACATACGAGTCTCAAGCATGGTCTTGCCGCAAGTCTCGCTATGACTTGGGTGAGACTTGTTAATCTCGGGAGAGACCCATAATGCGTCTTATCTCGTGTCGCATCCAAGCAAGCTGAGTCAGCTGGTGCGGTACAGCTCCTTGAGCAGCTGGTAGGCCTCGTTGAGCCGTCGCATGTGTTCTGCCGAGCCACCCGAATCGGGGTGGTGCTGCAGGGCCTGTTCGCGGTAAGCCTCACGGATGTCCGAGAGGGTCAGTCGGTTGCCCGGCGTGGTGGGTAGCTGCAGCAGTTTCAGGGCGCCATGCAGGCTCATCGTGTGCTCCAGCGTCTCAAACGACATGCCCCGTCGTTTGCTGCGACGAAAGCGATGCACAAACCGACGGATCAACGTCGGAATCCTCAGCCCCAGGGTCGAGGCACTGAACGGATCTTCCAATAACCCCGCCATCACCAGCACCCGCTCGAACGACGGTTCGGCGCTACTCCAGCTGGGTGCCAATTGGGCCGTAACGCTGGTGGCCAGCGACCAGGTGAATGGGCGACCATCGCTTTGGTCAACATGGGGCCAGATGTCCTGGGCCAACCAACCCATGGCGGCCTCGAGCACGTGCTCGTTGGGGGGAGATCCATAGAGCTCCTGCCAATGCTGTCCGGCAACGGCCATGGCGGTCTCGATCGTGGCTGGATCAATCAGCGCAAAGGTCTCCCGAGACGACCCCTCAGGTGGCAGTTGCACCTGGGCTGCCCGTTTGAGTTGATCCGACTGGCGCCGCACAAAACCAGGAAGTTCGATGCCACCCGCCGTTGGGCGATGGCGTGGCCGTTCAGGGGTGTGACGGGCTTCAAAATCAACACTGAGTTGACCGCCATGGCTTGGACTCACCAAGACAAGCGTTCCACCCTCATCAAAGCGATCGACAGCCTCAGGGGAGGGGCTCGACGCGTCGGCTGGATCGGCTGGGCCATTCAGCTCAAACGGATCGGAGCTGGACGCGAGTTCATCGTGTTGATCAGCGAACAGTTCGCGAAGCAGGCGCTCCACCGTGGGGCCACGGCCCCGCAGTCCCCATTCGCCGCGAAACCTGTCAATCCAGGCGATCACGTCATTGGGCAGTTGCAGGGTGATTCGGCGTCTGGACTGCTGGTCGTCGGAAGTCACGGATCTGAGCAACCTCTGATCAGCGCGACATCAGATCGCGCATCATCAGCTGTTGGGCCTCAAGGGCCTGCTGGTAGCGATCGATCAGGGTCTGACTCACCGGCGGCGGCATGACGACCGGTGCCAAAGCCGGTGAATCGGGGTTGGCCGGAAGCGTGAAGGCGGGTTGGATCGGCGGCGGCACTGTGGGCTGCTGCATTCCAAGCTGCTGGCCCTCGACCGGCTCGCTCGGCAATGGTGGCAGCACAGGCAGGTTGGCAGCGTCTGTCTTGGCTGCCACAGCACCCCGTTTGGCACTCTTGCCTTTGCTGGTTGCGCGGCTTTGGCTGCGGGCGAGACGCTCCGCTTCTGCCTTGGCAATCTCGATGCGCCGCTCTTGCTCTTTGAGCAGGCTGAGCTGGGTGCTGGGGACCACGCTCAACAGGTGCCCCGGTGTGGCGTCGGCCGGATACACCAGGCTGACCCGCACCGGGTTGTCGGCGCCGGGTTTGAGGTCGAGCTCGGCCAGCGACAGGCTCTGACCAGAACGCAGGACGACATGGACATCGCGCTGGCCCTCTGGCGTGCGAATTTCAAGCGAGCCCCGGAAGGCGGTGAACGGCTTGGACCCTGGCGCCACCGGATGGCTCAGGACCAGCTCGTGGAGGCCAGTACCGCGCAGATTCAGATCAATGTCGAAGCGCACGCCATAGGTGCCGACATTGTCCAATGACGAATCGACCATGCGACTGGCGAGCGGATTGACCTGAATCTCTTTGGTCCCAAAGTGATGGCGGTCGGTGCTGGTCAGGGGCACATGCAGTGGACCGTTCAACTCAAGGTTGTGGGACAGCTTGGCTTGATAGCTGTCGCCCAGGGCCACACCACCGACACGCGAAAAAATCTGACGGCTCTCAATATCGCTGATGCGTCTGAGATAGACCCGACCCGGGGCCAGCCGCCCCTGATCCAGAACAGCCAACAGGTCGGCTTCTGAGCGAGGTCGACTCGCTGCCACAACCGCCATCTGGAACGGACCGTCGCTGCGTCCCCGCAACAGGGCATTGGCAATCCCCAGAGCAGGCACATCCTTATCGAACAGAACCACCCGACTGCGCGGTGGAACCGTGATTTCATCGCTCAGCTTGGAATCCAGACGACCACGCAACAATTGAATCGCCGTTGCATCGCCCGGACCGGTGTTCCAGGGCCGGGGTCCCAAGGGACGAACTCCGGCCATGCTGTTGGCCAGATAGGGCGCTTCAAAGCTGTTGCGGACCGCACCCGAGTGAAAGCGGATGTGAACCGGCCTGTTGCTGGGATTGATGAGGATCAAGCCAATGGTTAATTCCGATCGCCTTGAATCGCGGGCAATCTGAGCGCGATAGGGAGGGAAATATTTGTGATGCATGTGCACGCCAAAATCACCATTGAATGTGAATTCGGCATTGCGCAAGACCTGGCCATTCTCAGGACTGAAGGCTGAGCCAGGCGCTGTGTTGATGAGAATGCCAGGGCCTTCAACTTCTTCCGGTTGGTTGGAATGCAAAACCGGAACGCGATTGAATTGCCCATTGAGAGGGCGCGTTTGTTGGCCGGCCATGAGCGCGATGAAGGCCAGGGACGGGGTTGGCAGCATTGCCGTGCCAGCCAAGGCACCGAGACCGATCAGGGCTGCAACTGCTGGATTCAGGAGCACGTGGCAACCGACAAAAGGTGAGCGGGGGTGTTTCTTTGCCATTGCTGGTGGGGAAACATGACACTCGTTCCGCCCGCCGCAGTTGCTAGAACCTTGCAGGTTTAGCGACTTTACATGGGCCTGCCAATGTTTGGATGCTGCAGTGGTGAGTCGGGCTCCTGGAGCCGTCGCACCCATCAGGAACGCAAGCTGCGCATGTTGACCGGCTGGCGCGATGCCGTTGAACGGCAGCTGGCTGCGCTGAACGCGGCGATCAGCACCCTGCACCAGCAGATGGAGCGTGATGCCGGTTCCGGTTCGGCAGAGCGCTGACCACCGGTTGCCCCAGCCGGCTGCGCAACAGTGCCAAGCCTTTGTGGAGGCGCCGTTGCACGGTTGCCGCACTGGTCCCCAGCGCGGCAGCTGTGCGCCGATAGCTCCAGCCTTGAAGCACCACATAGCGCAACACGCGTTGCTGCGCAGGGTCGATGAGGTTGAGCATCTGCGCCAGGCTGCAGTCTTCCCAGCCGTCTGAAAGGGCACAGGGCCTGTAAGCCCATGGCTCAGCAGCAAGCGACGAGGCCCCTTCTGCATCAACGGTTTGATCGACTGCAGCGCAGCCCATGCTCTCGAGGCTGAGCGGTCGCGCAAGGGCCGTCCAGCGCAGCAGGGGTTCCAGCTGATAGCTCCCCAGTGCAGCCCCTGGTCCGCTGCACTGATGCCGAAGCTGATGGTGCCGTTCGGCCTGACGCCGCGGCAAACGCACCAGCCAGGCTCGATCCCGCAGATGGTGCTGTTTCTGCGAACTACCATGTCTGCAGATCGCAGTCACAGCCTTGCCTCGGACCGTCGGTTACGCCCGGGTGTCGACCACCAAGCAGGAGGAGAGCGGTCTCTCCCTTGAGGCCCAGAAACGCCGCCTCACAGAGGCCGGTTCCACCGAGTTGCTGGTGGATGTCATGAGTGGAGCCAAGGACCACCGGCCCCAGTTCCGGGAGCTGATGCGGCAGGTGAAGGCCCGGGAGGTCGACGGCGTTGTCGTCTGCAAGCTCGACCGCCTCA
>VGQR01000247.1 GCA_016882345.1 Cyanobacteria bacterium K_DeepCast_35m_m2_023 | reverse complement strand
TCAAATCTGTAAATCATGAAAAGCATAAATAACCTTGTAGAGGTTTGATCAAGATGGGTTCAGTCATTAAACCCTAATAAACACAAGACGCTTGACAAACTCTAAAGAATCCTGTATAATAACCTTGTGGTGCTTTCATCAAGTGATCTTAAGTTGATTCATTGATTGACTCCTGAAGACCACTCAAAAAGACCCAAAAGAAACTCAAGACAAAATCAAAAGAGTATCTACTCAAAACTTGATTCAAGAGTCACCAGAAAATAATCAATAGAATCTCTTGAATGAAACCTCAAGTATTTATTCTTGAGTCAATACAGGATAAATCCAGATGACATCATGAGTCAGGATTTAAATAAGGTTTTAAATAGAATCCTTTGGTTGATCTTAGGTTGCATCAACAAGAGTTTTCTTGAATCGCCTTAGGGATTCATCATGAATAAATAGAAATAAATTGTATTTCTATTTTCAAATGAGATCAATCCCAAGAGTAAAGCAAATAAGTTTTAAAGAAAAAGAGTATCCATATCTGCTTCAGCAAATGGAGGATCTGATGGATCTCTACAAAATGGATATCAGCGGTCTCTACAAGACCCTGCTGCGTGAAAAGCATCAAGCGGTCTTTGGTGCCCCCACCAGAAGGGTGGAGCGATGAGCACCATCAGGATTCACCTGCACCCCGTTGAGGCAGAGATGCTCAAGGAGGTTCAGAAGGTCAACAGGCGCTTCCGTGACATCGAGACGCTCCTGCTCGGTCTGATTCACTCGGAATACGAGAAGACACCAAAAGGTCGTAGTAAGAGGGGGAACCTCTAGAAGTCTGTGATGCGACCAGCCTCACCCAGAGACCTAACTGTCGCGTCATGCAGCGAGGTTGACAAACGAAGCCAGTACGGGTATACTACCTACATAAGCGGGATCAACTCCAGCGCCCTGCAAGTTGGCAGTGCGATCCACTTAACTGAAGGCATTAGCCGCAATTTAATAAACCACATTCACGCATCATATTTGACATGAAAAAATCTTCCGGCGTTCACTTTGAGAACATTGCTCACGCAGCTTATTTGATTGATCAAGAGTTTGACTACGACAACAATTTTTCTATCGGTATCGAAAAAGATATTCGCAATCAGTATGGAGATGCTTTTTACGCTGCATTCTCAGAATGCTTCAGCAACTGTTGGTATGAAATCTTAGGAGAAGCCATCATGGGCTTTGACTTCGCGGAAGTCTTCTCTATGGCTGTTCGCCACGCCGCCAAAACGGCTAGTGTCGATTTGACGGATACAGGCGATTGGGATGGCGAAGAAATGGAAGGGTGATCAACTATGGTCATTGGCCGCGGCATCTCTAAAAGATGCCTGCGGTAATGAAGATCTTGCTGAGGCTTGGAAAGAATCCTTCCTGCCACTGTGCAGTAAACAAGAGATCAGAAGACAACTTGAATCTTTTCCTGCGACTGACGTAGCAAGGCTCTTACTACATTCATTTGGCAGAGGTCACTCTTTAATAAAGCAAGCAGTTAATTGGGAGAATCCTCATATAGGCAGAGAAGAGTCGACCTCTAGACTAGACATTACAAGAGGAATAATGTGGCGGTATGCCATTGCGTATTGCGGATGGGATCGATGCACTAATGCTTTGGGGATAACTCAAGCGACACAGGAAAAAATTCTTGCTAAGCTTGCGCATCATCTTGAATCTCCAAAACTTACTGATAGTCAGAGAAGACGGATAGCAGAGTGGATCCCTGCAGAAGCAATGATTACAGAAGATCATAATAATTACTCAATAGATGGGGTTTGGATTCAAAGTTTTCTTGGGATTAGAGACAACTATCGGGATTTTCCCAATTGGCTTCTAGGTATAAAACCGATAAAACAAGCAGCACTCTTAGCGATACTACGAAATCTAGTATGCCATGGATCACTACTTCCAACTAAAGCGAGAAATTGGGGTTTAGAAACAGTTTACGAAAAAGGAGTTACCGTATTGGAAGAGGGGTTTACTTTACTAATAGCTGCTCTAATGCCAACTCATAGATCTAAGCTTGAAACAAGCAGTAGTGCGAGGGTTATCTGAGTCAGTAGTCGAGCGATGCACACCTCAGCCAATTGGCATCAAAAGGGCTTCTGAAACAGAATATATGTTAGTTTTTATCAGGGTCAGGGCGAGGACCACAGTAGATTCCTTTGGGCCCGCAATCGGGTGAAATAGGAGGGGTTTCAGAGACAAAGGCTGTAATTCCAGGCAAAAGCATCTTCAGTTCAGAAATAGTACTAGCAATTGATCTCGGTTCCACTTCGGGATTAGACCATGTGGGTTTGTTGTACTCCTGAATAAAGCAATGCTTTTGCTTCATTGTTTTACCAAGCTGAATTGCATCTTGTGTATGGGATTTCATTTGAACATATGTATCTCTCCAGTCTTCCCAACTTCCACCTCTGTAATAGAGATATCTTCCAAGCTCGAGCGCAAATTTTAAATCGTCATAGTCATTACAAGACGAACGAAGGATAATTCTTGCTATCTGGAGTTTGCGCTGCTTTTGTTCCAGATTATGGTTAATACCAAGAGATAAAATAGGAATAATGAGCAGGAGAATAAAGATGGCAATCCGATATCTAGGCATCTTAAAAGGGGAAGGGTTCATAAAGATATGCGGAACATTCGCAGGCTATAGCAGGAACGAGTCAGATGCCAAAATATCTAGATGTTTACTTGCAAGAAACAATAAGCACAGAAATTATTTGCTTGTAATCGAGGGTAGAGCTGGATTATCGATCGCACAGGTTGATAGTTGCAGTTCTCACCAGAATCTGGCTGGCGGTTCTATAGCATAAACCTGGACCAGCGATTTATGAAGTAGCCCAATCTGTCTACCTTGAAGATGAATAGTCGTAGAGCGTAGCTCGGTTGTTGTAGCACTATTATTACTAACCTCACAAGTCTTTCTCCAGTCGACTTCGCTACCGAAACTAAATGGTCGAAAACGTCTTGCTGATAGATCATGGATAGCACCTGGACCGGGATCACCATTCCAGCCACTTAAAAGCGCTTGACCGCATTGATAGAATGAATTACTTTCTGTATTTTGCAAATGTTGTGGAAGATCAAATCGTCTAATCTTTTTGCAGATTGCCGTAGAGTTGTCCACAGTTAGCTCAAATATATACTCCTGGCGAACTGGGCTATCAGCATTCCAGTATTTATCTACTTGTTTCATTACCTCTCGACTACAATCCTGATGGCGAAAGACCTCGGAAGCAACAGCACCATTACAAGACAACAGAGCAAAGAAAACAAGGTGAATAGAGTGTGGGACCTTTCTATTTACACAAATCATCGCAAGTTTGGCTAGTGTTCATGGAGTGCGCACACTGATGCACTATGTGTTTAAATCAAGAGCTAATTTGCTTTTAAGAGATTATCTCCCCATTGTGGAGCACCCCGTTCACATTTTAAGCCATTTTCTTTTAATGCTTTTTCAGCCCCCTCATCTGGTTCTGCATATACAGTTCTTCCGGCTTCCTGTGTTCCAGCGGTTCCGAAAGTACCGCCCGATCCCGGCCTATACTCACCAGGTATATTCACGTGTGGTTCACACTTAATATCTCTACAGAATCCTTCACCAATAGAATAGAAACCATTGGGACATTTTGTTTGCTTATTAAGAAGTAAACAACCAGATGTCGCGAATGATAAAAAGAAGACAGCGGCGGCGGATATCGAAGCCTTATATAAGGTGTTAAATTTGGGATTAGGTTTATGGATCATTCTGACTAAAAACAAAGGTTTGTTAAGAACAAACATTGGACCAATAAAGTGTTGGACTTATTTGGTGACGATACCAGCTATTATCTAGTAATGCCAATTAAAATATAACAAAAGTTATATATGCCTTGATTGCATAGAGCAGCTCTGATCAACGCTTGTTGCATCAACAAGAGTTTTCTTGAATCGCCTTAGGGATTCATCATGAATAAATAGAAATAAATTGTATTTCTATTTTCAAATGAGATCAATCCCAAGAGTAAAGCAAATAAGTTTTAAAGAAAAAG
>VGQR01000246.1 GCA_016882345.1 Cyanobacteria bacterium K_DeepCast_35m_m2_023 | reverse complement strand
CGCAGGCCTCTGCTGCGTTGGTGGTTGCGTTGGCGCCATGTTCAGCCCAACGTCACAGCTCGGGAGCTGTTGGCCTCTGGTTGGCAACCCGGGCCGGGCATTGGCGCCCGGCTGCGGGAGTTGCGGGCCGAACGCTTGCGGGAGCTGGAGGGCTGCTGATGGCTACCCAACCGCTGCTTCCCTCTGTTGGCGTTGTGATCCCCGTGTACAACGACTGGCAGCGGCTGCAATGGTGCCTGAGGGCACTCGCCTGCCAGCGCTATCCGCGCGAGCGGCTGCAGGTGCGCGTTGTGGATAACGGTTCCAACGACTGGCCTGCCCAGCCACGTTTCCCACTGCCTGTGGAGGTGATCCGCCACGATCGGCCGGGCTCCTACGGCGCTCGCAACCGCGCGGCATCCCAGTGGGCGGTTGATCTGCTGGCGTTCACCGATTCGGACTGTGAACCTGCCCCCGACTGGATTAACCAGGCGGTTGCTGCGGTGTTTGACGGAGTGGCTGGGCCGCGGTTGGTTGCAGGGAGGATCGCTCTGCAGGCGGCTAATTCGACCCATCCGAGCGCCGGCGAACAGCTTGATCAGATTCTGGGCTTCGATCAGGAGCGCACCGTGCGTCGAGCCGGTTTTGGGGTGACGGCCAATCTGTTCGTGGCCCAACGCACCTTTGACGCGCTGGGTGGTTTCCGCCGCCACACCAAGTCCGGCGGCGATCGTGATTTCTGCGACAGGGCCCGGGCCCAGGGTCATCAGCTGATCTATGCACGGGAGGCGCTGGTTTGCCATCCCGCCCGTCAATGGCCGGAGCTGCTGTCCAAGCAGCGCCGCATTGTCGGCGGTCGTCTGGCCTTAGCCGGCCCGCAACCCCTGGCGAAACTGCAAGTGCTGTATCTGTCGCTGCGGCCGATTGTTTCGGAGAGTGGCCGGGTGATCCGCTGCCGTCAGCTGGGCTGGCCTCGCCGACTGCAGCTAATGCTTATGGTGCTTGTGCTGCGTCTCGGTGTATTGCTGGAGTGGTTCCGGCTGCAGTGGCCCGGTCAGCCAGCCCTGCGCTAAAGCTGCGGGCTGAGCCGAGCGGACAAAATGCACAGATCGCCCTCCTCGGGCTCCAGAGATGACGACATGGTTTGCGACGGTCGCTGGTTTGGTTCAGGTTGGGGTTGGTTTTTGGAGCGTTTCGAGGGTTGGTGTGATCTGGCATTCCCGCTGGCAATAGCTCTGCTCTGCCTCGATCAGCGCACTCCCGCCTTTTCGTTGCTGTTGGTCTGGCTGCTGGTGAGACTGGGTCAGCAAGTGCCTCGTCGTCCCCTCGTGGCGGTGTTTCTCTTGCTTCTTGGGGCCCAGGCTGGGCAGTTTGTGCTCGAAAGGGATTTGCAGCCCTCTTCGGCGTCTGATCCGCTGGTGATCGCCTTGGGGCTGGTGGCGATGCTGGGGCGGTCAGCGCTGCAGTGGCGATCAACCTTGCGCTGCGTTGCTCTGTCGATCGTTCCTCTGGCACTCTGGGCTGCTGGACAAGATCCAGCGGTCCGCCTTGATCTCCCCGTCGGTGGACTCAACAGATTGGGTTTTCTGCTGGGCATCCTGCAGCTGGCTGCCTGGGCGTCGATCTGGTTGAGTCGTTGCGCTTGGACCCGTTTCCTCTACGGGACTCTCACGATTCTTTCGGTCCCGATGGTGCTTCACAACGGCTCCAGGGTCACCCTCCTAGCCCCGGCTTGTGCTGTGCTGGTCGGTGTTGCTTGCGTTGTGATCCGACGAGGCTCTGAAGGATTTCCCGGTGCCTGGTTGGGATTCGTGAACTGGATCCAGCAAAGGCGGCATGTTCTCATGCTGATTGCATCTTTTGTTTGTGTCCTTCTTCTTCAAACTACTCTGTCCTGGTATCTGAATCCCGGAGTGGCGCAGAGGAACGTTCTTTCAGACCGTGGTCGGATTGAGACAGCTCTTTGCTGGGCCAGTCAGCCCCTGGGTCGAGGTGTCGATAAGGCCCTGCTTGGGGTCGGTTACAACCGGTCGGTGCAGGTTCGTTGCACTGGTAAAAAACTTCCTGCCGTTGCAGAGGTCGGGCGACCCGAAGGTTTGCCTCATGCCCACAATCTGTTTGCTCAGGTGTTCGCAGAAAATGGGCTTCTTGGTTTCGGATCGCTTATGGTGCTGCTGGGATTGATGGTCTGGCGGATGAGGCTGATCCTGTCTGGTGTGGCTGGATGGGAGAACGCGGAGATCGCCGTGCTGTTTGGACTGCCTTTGTTGGTGTATTTACTCCTGAATGGTTTAGTCAGTAGCTTTCAAATTTTTCTAATGAGCAATCAGCTTCTGATAGGCCTTGGCTTGGCCAGTCTCTGGCCTTATCGGGAATCTGCGCCAGACTCTGGCGGTTGCCATAAAGAAATGCCGCTGTCGACGTAAGTGGATCTCCAGAGCAATGGCCCTTTTTGGCGGCCAAGGGTTATTACCATGTCTGCTTGATACTGGGTTGCTAGTTGCCGGAGCTGCTCAGGTGTGGCCTTGGCGTAGCCCCTTGTGATGATCTGGCGGCTTCGGAAGCCTCGAGACTGTCGCCAGAATTCCGGCTCAAATCCCAGATCCTGCATTCTCTCAAACCATTCGCGGACGTCTGAACTGTGGTTGGGAATCTGCTTGAACTGTGCTATGCCGGCTCTTCCTGTGAGAAGGGCCATGTCCTCAAAGCCGGAAGGCGGTGTGAGGATACGGATCGTCGTAGGGGTGTGGGTCGAAATCCACTTGTAAGCTCTGGCTTGTCCACTCTGTGTTGTGTTGTGGGGTGGATGTAAATGGCTTGGTTCGCTGGCCCAGCTTGTGTGGGATTGAATTGCAACAACAACCGTGGCAATCATGGCCGCGAGCTTGGCAGGGCGTGGTCGACTGCGTTCCAGCCAGCTTGCAAGCAACAGCGTTGTGCAAAGAGGGATAACACTGTCGGCGACTCGAAAGGGATAGAAGCGTAGGAGGGTGCCGTTGTTGTCCCAGGGGCTTATGCACAGTCCCAGCACGAACGGCACGAGGGTGAGGCTGCCCCAGATGGCCAGGCTGCGACGGTTGATCCCCTGAGCTTCGGTGGCCTCCCGATTCAACCAGCAGGCCGCTGCGAATAAACAAAGCCAGAGGAGAGCCTGGCTCCAGTCCGGGCTGCTCCAGCTGCTTGGAACTAGGTGATGGGGATTGCGCAGATAGGTGTAAATCCAGCTCACTGAGGGGCCATTGGCGTCTTCAGGGGCGGAGAGCAGGCTGATGGTCTGGCGTTGTGCCAAAACAAAGCCAATCGGTAGGCCACCCAGGATTAGGCCTACGGTCGTGCGCAGGCACTGTGACCGCTGAACTGTGCGCCAGTCGGAAAGTGCTGCCGCGAGGGCCAGAGCTGCTGTGCCATAGAAGCCAACCAGTATGTGAAAGCTGCAGGCCAGTCCACTCCAGATCCCCATCGCCAACCAGCGCTGACGGCGCCAAGCCACGAAGGCGAGCAGAAGAGTTGCATAGGCAAGGGTTTTTGGCTCTGCGCTGCCAAGCATCCATTCTCTTGCAACAAGGCTCTGATGCGTGAGAAACAAAGCCACTGCTCCCAGGCTCATCCAGATTCCAAGGCCCAGTTCGACGCAAACGGCCGCAGCCCCCCATGACCAGGCTGCATAGCCCATGATTCGGCTGAGAAGTGCGCCGTCCCCCACTCCAAACCACAACAGCGCGTGCCCGCTGAGCTGCTGAAACAGCCACTGATAGCTCTGAGGCCTGTTCAGGTACCAGTCGCTGGGATTCCAGCCGGGATCAACCTGTTTCAGGGCTAAGGCCAGCTTTCCGGCTTCGTTTGAACCAAGCAAGCTCTGTCCCAGCAGGCAGAAGCAGATCAGAGCAAACAGGGCTAGGCCTGTGAGTGCTGTGCGCTGCCTAGTCGCCTCGATCATCGATACCCCCTGGGGTTGCTGCTCCGCCAGCGCCAGCCATCACGGCAGATTTCATTCAGGCCGCGATGTGTCTGCCAACCCAGCGTTCGCTGCGCTTCTGAGGGATCCGCCACGGTGATAGCGGCATCGCCACTGCGGCGGTT
>VGQR01000245.1 GCA_016882345.1 Cyanobacteria bacterium K_DeepCast_35m_m2_023 | reverse complement strand
GCCCTGTTGAGGGGCACCGCAGTCCCGCACCACGGACATGGTTGATTTCCTCATCCTGATCCTGTTTGTCATCTCCGGGGCCGCGGCGGGCTGGCTGGGGGTCGACCTGCTGCCGGAGCAACTGCTGGTCCAGGTCGATGATGCCGAGCGTCTGCGCACGGTTCTGGCCCTGGCGGGTGCCGGGTTTGGTCTGACCGCCGGGCTGCTGTTCAGACAGCTGCGCCGCAGCTTGATGGCCCAGGTGCGCAGCATGCCCACCGACCTGCTGGTCAGCCGTGCTGTCGGCCTGATCCTGGGGCTGCTGGTGGCCAACCTGCTGCTGGCACCGATCCTGCTGCTGCCGCTGCCGTGGGAGGTGATCTTCGTCAAACCGCTGGCGGCGGTGCTCAGCAATGTGTTCTTTGGGGTGCTGGGGTACAACCTGGCCGAAGTGCATGGCCGCACCCTGCTGCGTCTGTTCAACCCCACCAGCACCGAAGCCCTGCTCGTGGCCGAAGGGGTGCTGCTGCCCGCCAGCGCCAAGATCCTCGACACCAGCGTGATCATCGACGGCCGCATCCGCGGCCTGCTCGAGTCGGGTCTGCTCGAGGGCCAGGTGATCGTGGCCCAGTGCGTCATCGACGAGCTGCAGGCCCTGGCCGACTCGAGCAACGCCGACAAGCGAGGCAAGGGGCGCCGCGGGCTCAAGCTGCTCACCGAATTGCGTGAGACCTACGGCCGCCGCCTGGTGGTCAACAGCACGCGCTACGACGGCAAGGGCGTCGACGACAAGCTGCTGAAGCTGTCGGCCGACACCGGCGGCACCCTGCTCACGGCCGACTACAACCTGGCCCAGGTGGCCCAGGTCCAGGAGCTCAAGGTGATGAACCTCAGCGAGCTGGTGATCGCCCTGCGGCCCGAGGTGCAACCGGGCGACGAGTTGCAGCTCAAAATCGCCCGCGACGGCAAGGAAGCCGACCAAGGTGTCGGCTATCTCGACGACGGCACCATGGTCGTGGTCGAAGGGGCCCGTGGTCGCATCGGCCAGCGCCTGCCGGTAATCATCACCGGCGCCCTGCAGAATCCCAGCGGCCGCATCGTGTTTGCGCGACTGGACGGGGCTGCTGGGGTTGACCCCCGGCCCGCTGAGGATCCGCGCTCGGCCAGCGACATCAAGCCGGCGGCCAACCGGGGCGAGACCCGTCGCAAGCGCGGTGCCAAGCCTGCCGCAGGCCCCAATCCGGACGCGGCAAACCCCCGCTAGGCTCCTTTTTTCTGTCCCAGCTGCTTCGCCGATGACGGTGTCCGCCCCCTATTACGGCGATTCAGCGGTGATGCGCACACCGCCGCCCGACCTGCCGAGCCTGCTGCTCAAGGAGCGGATCGTCTACCTGGGTCTGCCCTTGTTCAGTGACGACGATGCCAAGCGCCAGATGGGCATCGACGTCACCGAGCTGATCATTGCCCAGTTGCTGTATCTGGAGTTCGACAACCCGGACAAACCGGTCTTCTTTTACATCAACTCCACTGGAACCAGCTGGTACTCCGGTGATGCCATCGGTTTTGAGACCGAAGCCTTCGCCATTGCCGACACGATCAGCTACATCAAGCCGCCGGTGCACACCATCTGCATCGGCCAGGCCATGGGCACTGCCGCGATGATTCTCAGCGCCGGCACCAAGGGTCACCGCGCCGCCCTGCCCCACGCCTCGATCGTGCTGCACCAGCCCCGCAGTGGTGCCCGCGGCCAGGCCACCGACATCCAGATCCGGGCCAAGGAGGTGCTGCACAACAAGCACACCATGCTCGAGATGCTGTCGGCTAACACCGGCAAGAGCGTCGAGCAGCTGGCCCGCGATTCCGATCGCATGACCTATTTCACCGCCGAGGAGGCGAAGGAGTACGGCCTGATCGATCGGGTGCTCACCAGTCAGAAGGACCTGCCCGGTGGCGGAGCGGCTGCCGCCGTGGCCACAGGTCGCAGTCCGGCCGGCATCGGCTGAACCGCTGGGCCCTGGGGTTTCACCCCGTCATTCGGATCACGCTCTCACCCCCCTTTCGCACCCGCCTGAACCATGCCGATCGGCACCCCCAGCGTTCCCTATCGCCTTCCCGGCAGCCAGTACGAGCGCTGGGTCGACATCTACACCCGTCTAGGCGTTGAGCGCATCCTGTTTCTGGGCTCCGAGGTCAATGACGCGGTCGCCAATGCCCTGGTGGCCCAGATGCTGTATCTCGACTCAGAAGACAATTCCAAGCCCATCTATCTCTACATCAATTCGCCCGGCGGGTCGGTGACCGCTGGCCTGGCGATCTACGACACGATGCAATACGTCAAGAGTGACGTGGTTACCATCTGCGTCGGTCTGGCGGCCTCGATGGGGGCTTTTTTGCTGGGGGCCGGCACCAAGGGCAAGCGTCTGGCCCTGCCCCACAGCCGCATCATGATCCACCAGCCCCTGGGCGGCACCAGCCAGCGCCAGGCCAGCGACATCGAGATCGAGGCGCGCGAAATCCTGCGCATCAAGGACATGCTCAATCGCTCGATGGCTGAGATGACCGGCCAGGGCTTCGAGAAGATCGAAAAGGACACCGACCGCGATTACTTCATGAGCGCTGCCGAGGCCAAGGAGTACGGCCTGATCGATCGCGTCATCGCCCATCCGAGCGAAGCCTGAAGCTCGGGCAGGTCGCTTGCTTAAGCTCGCCTCTTGCCCCTGCCTCAGCCCCTGCCGGAATGGCCCAGCTCTTTTACGACACAGACGCCGATCTCAGCCTGCTGGCTGGCAAAACGGTGGCGATCATCGGCTATGGCTCGCAGGGCCATGCCCACGCCCTCAACCTCAAGGACAGCGGCGTCAACGTGGTCGTGGGCCTGTACGAGGGCAGCCGTTCGGCCGAGAAAGCCAAGGCCGACGGCCTCGAGGTGCTGAGCGTCGCCGCTGCGTCCGCCAAGGCCGACTGGATCATGGTGCTGCTGCCTGATGAGTTCCAGAAGGCCGTCTATGACAAAGAGATTGCCCCCCATCTGAGCGCTGGCAAGGTCCTCAGCTTTGCCCATGGCTTCAACATCCGCTTCGGTCTGATCCAGCCCCCGGCCGATGTGGACGTGGTGATGATCGCCCCCAAGGGCCCCGGCCACACCGTGCGCTGGGAATACCAGAACGGCATGGGCGTTCCGGCCCTGTTTGCTGTTGAGCAGAACGCCAGCGGCCAGGCCCGTGAACTGGCCATGGCCTATGCCAAGGGCATCGGTGGCACCCGTGCCGGCATTCTTGAGACCAATTTCAAAGAAGAGACCGAGACCGATCTGTTCGGCGAGCAGGCCGTGCTCTGCGGCGGTCTGTCCGAGCTGGTCAAGGCCGGCTTCGAAACCCTGGTGGAAGCGGGCTATCAGCCCGAGCTGGCCTACTTCGAGTGCCTGCACGAGGTCAAGCTGATCGTCGACCTGATGGTCAAAGGTGGCCTGACCGCCATGCGCGATTCGATCTCCAACACCGCCGAGTACGGCGACTACGTCAGCGGACCTCGCTTGATCACCGCCGACACCAAGGCCGAGATGAAGCGCATCCTGGCTGACATCCAGGACGGCACCTTTGCCAAGAACTTCGTGGCCGAGTGCGAGGCCGGCAAGCCCGAGATGCAGCGGATCCGCGAGCGCGACAGCCAGCATCCGATCGAGCAGGTGGGCAAGGGCCTGCGCTCGATGTTCAGCTGGCTCAAGAGCGCCTGACCCAGGCCTCTGCTGCAGCCATGATGCTGCCGCTGCCAGGGGTGGGTTCCTTCACGGGAATCCACCCCTTGGTGTTGGTGATCGCTGCCGCTGGTCTCGACCGGCTGGTGGGGGATCCGCGCTGGTGCCCGCACCCGGTGGTGGTGATGGGGTGGTGCATCAACCGGCTGCGGCGCCTGGCCGAGGGCTGGGCCGGTGACAACCCCCTGGCACTGCGACTGGCCGGTGCTCTGATCACAATGGTGCTGGTGGGCGGCAGCGGCGCGGCTGGTTGGCTGCTGGTGGCGCTGGCCGCAGGCCTGCCCCTTGGGTCGCCGCTCTGGTGGCTGATTCAGCTGTTTGTGCTAATCGCCCTAGCCAGTGCCCTG
>VGQR01000244.1 GCA_016882345.1 Cyanobacteria bacterium K_DeepCast_35m_m2_023 | reverse complement strand
CGGGCGGGCCGATCAGCAGGTGGCAGCGCAGGGGGGCTGTGGTCATCTCCCCATCCTGAGAGCAAAGCCCGCCGATGCCGCAGCTGTTGTGCGAATCACCAGTGGTCCTTCGCACAATCCCACGCCGATGCATGACGCATCCAGCGAAGACTGACGGCATCCAGCCCCCGAGATCCGTTGCCCAACTCGCCTCGCGAGCCGTATCGCATCCCTGCCGTGCTGCGGGATCTGCAGCTGGTGGATCTGCTGGAGCTCACCGGCAGCACCACCGCCAGCGCAGCGCAGAGCGGCTTGTCGCAGTCGAGTGTGAGTCGCCGCTACCGAGCACTGGCTGCTGATCTGGGCCTGCACCGGCTGGACCGCAATCCGATCGGTATGCGCTACGGCCATACGCCCTGGATGCAGTTGCTGCGGCAGGGGATCAACAGCCACCGGCTGGCCTGGGGCGTGCTGCGCATCGGCGGCGCCGAGGCAGCGGCCATGGGGCTGCAGGGCCAGGGTGGCGTGGAGTGGATCACGCTCGGCCGCAGGCAGCTGCAGCACTGGCAGCCGCTGCTGC
Organism: Cyanobacteria bacterium K_DeepCast_35m_m2_023; assembly: GCA_016882345.1. The sequence goes on along the minus strand of VGQR01000244.1, from coordinate 3,528 downwards.
AGCTGGAGCTGCTCGATGCGGTGGCCCTGCCGCAACCACCGCTGCAGGACACGGTTGTGGCTATGCCCTATCGCCTCCTGCCCTACGCCAACGGCTGGCTGGCCTGCCGGCCAGAGCCCCAGGTTCTGCGGCTGGCGGCCTGCCTCTGTGAGGGCTGAACGCGCGCACCTTGCCGTCGTTCGCACGGCGTGCCGACGTGCCGGCTTGATGTGAACCTTCACTGAATAGGTCAACACAAGGCAGTGGATTGATGAGCGGATTTGATGGCGAGGCCCTCACGGCACAAGCCCTGGAGCAGCTCCAGGCTTCGGTGGGCCGCGATCCGAGGGACTGTTCTTGGGGTTTGTTCGCCTGGGGCGATGCACCGCCGGCCTGTGGTGGTGGCGTTGGTGCTTTTCAGTGGTTCGTGAGCCAGGAGGAGCTGATGGCCTTCATCAGCGAATGGAGTACGCCCTGCTTCATGACGTTCGATGATGAAGCGGAATGGCGTGACCAGTGCGAGCGTCTGCGCTCCATTCTCGGCGGATGGAATCAGGAATCAGCCGCACCCCTGACTGCGCTGAATGCCGAGCTGAAGGGTTTGCTGCAGATCGACTGGATCGGAGGCTTTGCTGATCTGAGGAACAGCCAAGACAGGTTCTGCCTGCGGGTTCAAGGAGCGTTTGCGGAGGCCGATCCGACTGGTGCCGATGACGAAGAGGCCTGGGTCGAGTTCTTGGAAACCTATGGCTTGTGAGCCGGTGAATGCCAGCAGCCCCCTCAGCGTGGCTGAGGGGTGAGGGTGAGCAGGTTGTCGGCGCGGCTGTAGCTGGTGCTGATGCGGGTGCTGCGTTCGGCGGCGGGCGGCTGCTGTTCCATGGCGTCGTAGTGGGCGCGCGTAGCAGCTAGGCGCTCCTCATAGCCCGGGTGGGTGGAGTCGGGTTCGGTGATGGAGCCATCACCAACCGAGCGGGCCATGAACTCCAGCTCGTGCTGGCAGATGCGGGCTGGATAGCCAGCGCGGGCCAGCATGGTGGCGGCATCTCGGTCGGCCTCCAGCTCCAGCTCCCGTGAGCGCTTCATCTCACCGAGCTTCTTGGCCTTCTCGTTCTGGCCGTGCAGGTTGTGGTGGAGGTGGTAGCTCTGCTGGAAGATGTGATGGCGGCGGATGTGCGCGATCTCATGTGCCACGGTGCAGGCCAAGTAGCCAACCCGTGGCCCGTAGGCGCGAAACGCGGCGCGGGGAATCACCACGGTGCCGCTGGAGGCGGACCAGCCCTGGATGTCGCCCAGGGCGTAGCCCTGCCGGATCAACTCATCCCAGCCATTGCTGTAGTGCTGGTAGGGGTTGAGCTGGGCAAACATGTCGCACTGGTCGGGCTTGCAGAGCCCGCGCTGGGCCGCCAACTGGGCGGTGTAGGTGCCAGAGCCCACCATGAAGGCGAGAGGTTGTTGGCCGAGGTCGTTGCCCTGGGCCAGGCGCCGCAACACGCTCTCCAGCGTGCGCACTTCGGCGGGTGGGCCGGGACTCCACCAGCGCGCGGTGGCCAGGCCAGCCGCAGCCAGGCCAACCAGCGCGGCCAGGGCCATCGCTCCAGGGCGGAAGCTTTTCGAAGACAACGGCATGGGTCAGGGCTCCAGCAGATCCAGCAGACGGCCGGCTTCATCGACAAGCCGGTGGCGCTTGCCGGTGCTGCGAGCCCGCGCCTGGGCGGTGCGGAAGGCATCGGCCTGGTTGTGCTTCTCCTGGAAGCGCTGCCAGCGGCCGAACTGGTCTTGCCACTGGATCACAATGCGGATCATGGCGGGGCGAGGAGCAACGGTGCTCAGCATCAGCTCGGCGCAGCCAGGCCGAGCTAGCTCTCCTGCGAACCACGGGCCGCCCTCAGGCTCAGCGATCAACAGCGTCCGCCGGATACAACGCGACACCGCTGGCGCGAGCTGCCTCGTTGAGTTTGCGATCGAAGCTGGCAAGCGCAGCGCCCAGTCGCTGGGCGAGCTCCAGATAGGTGGCGTCGTAGCTGGACAGCCCATGGCTGCGGGCCAGCGTCAGGATGTGGGCGCTCCGTTGCGAAGTGGGCTCCACATCCGTGGCGATGGCCAAGCTGTAGAGGCGGGCAAGGAAGCGATCGCTTTCGGCTCGGGGCAGCACGAAACGGCGCTCGGCCACCAGCAGAGCATTGGCCACCTCAAGGTGCCAGAGGCCAGGAACCCACCAGGCCACGTCGCCACACGCGGCAAGCAGCTGGTTGGCCCGATCGCTATCGCTGGGTTGCTGGCGCTCAAACACCCAGGCCAGGGCCATGGACGCATCGATCACGATGGCCGAGGGGGCCTTGCTCACTGGCGGCCCTCGCGCACAAAGTCGGCCACGTCCGCATCGCTGACGCCGCGGATGCGCGGACAGGCCTGCAGGGCAGCCACCGCAGCCGCCACCCCCTCGCCCCTCTCTGCGTGGTGGGGCACCAGATCAGCCACGGGCTTGCCTCGAACGGTGATCGTGAACCGTTCCCCCGCTTCGACGGCGCGCAGCAGTCGCGACAGCTGGGCCTTGGCCTCAAAGGCCCCGATACTCACATCCATGGCTGCGGTGATCTGGTTCACAACCTAGTTTATCGATGTTGTGTCGGGCAGGCCACAGGCGGCTTCATGCCCCTCTCCTCACCGGGCCACGATGCCCTGTGCTCTCAGCCCGGCGGCTTCAAAGAGGGTGAGGCTGCTCACCGTTTTGGCGGCATCCAGGCCGCTGCTCATCAGGTGCTCCAGGCTCTGGCCGGGCTGACTGAGCTGTGCGTCGATCACGCTGATCACCGCCTCCAACCGCTGCCGCAGCAGCGGATCGGCCAGGTAGGTGCCAGCTTCTTCCAGATCAGCAATGCCATAGCGCTGGGCCATCGCCGAGCGGCCCAACCCTGTGAGCTGGGGCAACACGAACCAGATCTTCCACTGCCCTGCCACCGGGCGCCTGGTGTTCAGCGAGAACGGTGAGCCCAACACGCCAGCGCTGCGCGGCAGCTGGTGCCACGAGGTGCCCGAAGAGCCGATGCACCTGGCTGAGGAGTTCCTGATTCCTCGAGTGGCGCCGGCTTTCTTCTCGAATGGCCCCACATCAGGCGAATTGATCAATTGCCCGTGCCGCATAGAGACCCGTTTGATCGGCTGCTGATTGCTCAGGCTGCTGAGGAGCGCCTCACCTTGGTGAGCGTTGATCCTTTGATGCGCGACTACCCGGTGGAAGTGCTGGGTTGACTGGATTGGGCTGGCCATCAGCGCACCTCCAGGCTGGCAAACCAATGCCGCAGGCAATCGCGCAGTGGGCTTGCCTGGGCGATGGCCCAAGCGCAATCCTGGCTGGGTTCGGGGTAGCCCTCGCCTGCATCCAGGTAGGCCAGGGCGGCCTGGGTGAGGATGATCAAGGTCTCGGGATCAGGGTCCCAACCTGGGATTGCCGTTCCCAGTCGTTCGCTCAGCCTGAGGAGATCACGGTCCTTGCGCGATGGGATCTCCAACGCAATCATGGCGGCGCGCAGATAAGTCTCCAGGCAGCGC
>VGQR01000243.1 GCA_016882345.1 Cyanobacteria bacterium K_DeepCast_35m_m2_023 | reverse complement strand
CACCCGTTTGGCCCTGGGGGTGAAGGGAATCTCCACCGCCACGAAGCCCGAGCCACGACCAATGATTTTCTCGACCTCGACGCGGGCGTCCTTGAGGTTCACCCCCATCGACTTGAGCACCTTGGCCGCGACGCCGGTGCCTTCACCAATGAGGCCAAGGAGGATTTGCTCGGTGCCCACAAAATTGTGGCCGAGCCTGCGGGCCTCTTCTTGGGCAAGCATGATGACCTTGATGGCCTTCTCGGTAAACCGCTCGAACATGGCCCTGGCCAATAACTAGGTTTTTCCAACCTATCAGGGTTGCGCCGAGTGGTGTGAGCTGAGGCGCCAAATCAGCAAAAGCGCTGCTCAGCAAGGGCTTGGAGAGCAAAAACTATAAAAAAGCAGCAAAAAACATGATCAGTAGTCAACAAGAATTCCGGTTTTCCCTACCCCACGCTCGGAGCGGTTTTCACGCCAACCGCTGCCATTGGATCAGGGCATCATCGCCATTGCGGTAGTAACCGCGACGAAGTCCTGCCGTCGCAAACCCCGCCCTGGCATACAGCGCCACAGCGGCCCTGTTCCCGGCCGCCACCTCGAGGGTGGCGTGCAGCGCGCCCTGCTGCCGTCCCTCGGCCAACAAGGCATTCAGCACCTGCAGGCCCAGACCGCAGCGGCGCTGGTCTGGATCGACCGCCAGCGCAGTGATGTGCAGCTCATCCACCACCAACCAGCCGCTGGCCATGGCCAGCAGGGCCTGCCCCTGCCACAGGCCCACCCCCGGGCGGCGTTGGTCGTCCAGTTCACAGCGCCACTGCCGGGCGCTCCAGAGGCCGCCCAGGGCGCGGCGATCGAGCGCGACGACCGCGTCGAGATCCTGTGGCTTCAGCGTCGTCAGCAGCGGCTTTCTTACAGTCATGGGCTGTCAGTACCCGGGGCGCCCCCCTGCCATGGTGATCTCCAGCCCGACCGCGGTGGCGGCCCAACCCTTTGAAGCCGATCAGGACCTGAGCAGTCCCAATCGCAACCTGACACCACTGGGCACCAGTGTCGATGCGCAGGGGCGCCTGACGGTGGGGGGCTGCAACCTCAGCAGCCTGGCCCGCACCTATGGCACACCGTTGTATGTGCTCGATGAGGCCACCCTGCGGGGCACCTGCCGGGCCTATCGCGAAGCCCTGGCCGCCCATTACCCCGGCCCGGCACTGGCGCTCTATGCCTCCAAGGCCAACAGCTCACTGGCCCTCAGCGCCCTGGTGGCCAGTGAGGGGCTGGGCCTGGATGCGGTCTCGGCCGGGGAGCTGCTGACGGCCCTGCAAGGGGGAATGGCCGCCGAGCGCATCGTGCTGCACGGCAACAACAAAGCCAAGGACGAGCTGGCCCTGGCGGCCAGCCATGGGGTCACGGTGGTCGCCGACAACTGGCGCGACCTGGAGCTGCTGAGCGAGTTGGCGCCCTCGCTCGACGCTCCCGTGCGGCTGATGCTGCGCTTCACCCCAGGCATCGAGTGCCACACCCACGAGTACATCCGCACCGGCCACCTCGACAGCAAATTCGGGTTCGACCCCGACCAACTCGAGACGGTGCTGCGCCATCTGCAGGGTTGCAACTGGGGGCGTTTGACCGGCTTGCATGCCCACATCGGCTCCCAGATCTTTGAACTGGAGCCCCACCGCGACCTGGCGGGGGTGCTGGCCGATGCCCTGGCCCTGGCCCGCAGCCTCGGCCATCCGGTCGACGATCTCAACGTTGGCGGTGGCCTCGGCATCCGCTACGTGAGCAGCGACGACCCGCCGAGCATCGATGCCTGGGTGCGCACCGTGGCCGAAGCGGTGGTCGCCGCCTGCAGCGAACGCAACCTGGCCCTGCCGCGACTGCTGTGCGAACCGGGCCGTTCGTTGGTGGCCACTGCCGGCGTCACCCTTTACACCGTGGGCAGCTGCAAAACCATCCCCGGCATCCGCACCTACCTCGCGGTGGATGGGGGCATGAGCGACAACCCAAGGCCGATCACCTATCAGTCCCTCTACACCGCCGTGCTGGCCGACCGGCCCCAGGCCGATGCCAGCGACACCGTGACGGTTGCCGGCAAGCATTGCGAATCGGGCGACGTACTGCTCAAAGACATTCAGCTGCCACCGGCTGTGCCCGGAGATGTGCTGGCCGTGTTCGCGACGGGGGCCTACAACGCCTCGATGGGCTCCAACTACAACCGCATTCCGCGGCCGGCTGCGGTGCTGGTGGGCGATGGCCAGGCCGATCTGGTGCAGCGCCGCGAACAGCCGGAGGAGCTACTGCGCTACGACGTGCTGCCAGCGCGCCTGACCCAATTAACCTGACTGGTGTTGTGATTCGAGCCTGACCCCATGGGGGGCAGGCCCATTGGCCATCGACCCGCGTCTGTTGATCGACCTGCTCTGCGCCGTGGGACTCGGCGTGCTGGTGCTAGGTCGGGTCAGCGAGGCCCGCACGCTGTGGTTGCTGCGCGGCTATCTGATGCTGGTGGCGCTGGCCTGGGTGGTGCAGCGGTTCGCCAACCTGCCCCTGACCAGCAAGCTGGTCGATGCGCTGGTGCTGGCCTGCAGCCTGGCGCTGGCCATCCTGTGGCAGGGCGATCTGCGCCGCTTGATGGAGCTGCTCGGCACCGGCCATCTGCGCGTGCTGATCGGCAACCGCCGCAGCGAGCAACTGGCTTCGGGCTCGGTGACCCGCCTCAGCGAGGCGGCGGGTCGCCTGTCCCAGCTGCGGCGCGGGGCCTTGATCGTGGTCGACCTGGGCAGCGACCTGCGGCCCGAAGATTTTCTCAATCCCGGCATCACCATCGATGCCCAGCTCTCGGTTGAACTGCTGCTGAACCTGTTTGCCAGCGACACCCCTTTGCACGATGGGGCCGTGCTGGTCAAGGGCAACCGCATCCTGGCGGCAGGGGTGATCCTGCCGCTGTCCCGCCAAGGCATCAATCGCTATGGCACCCGCCACCTGGCGGCCCTGGGACTGACCGAGCGGTTCGACCGCTGCCTGGCGATCGTGGTCTCGGAGGAGACCGGCACCCTGTCCCTGGCCAGCCAGGGCCGGCTCGAGCGGCCGATCACCAGCAGCCGCCTGCACGATCTGCTGAGTGAGGCCCTGGCCTTGCCTGCGGGTCGTAGCGTGAGCAAGGACACGCCGGATACACGCGGATGAGTCGCGCCCTGGCGACCGCCAACTCCCGAATCAGACCTGTGCTGCCGGCCGAACTCGACGAAGCTCGGCTGCCGGCCCATGTGGCCGTGATCATGGACGGCAATGGGCGCTGGGCCCGGCGGCGTGGCCTGCCACGGGTGATGGGCCACCGCGAAGGTGTCGAGGCGCTCAAGCGCACCCTCAGGCTCTGCAGCGACTGGGGCATCGGCGCCCTGACCGCCTATGCCTTCTCGACCGAGAACTGGAACCGCCCTGGCGAGGAGGTCAGCTTTCTGATGACCTTGTTTGAGCGGGTGCTGGCCCGCGAGCTCAAGGCCCTCGAGCGCGAGCAGGTGCGCATTCGCTTTTTGGGGGATCTCGACCCCCTGCCCGTCCCCCTGCGCGAGCTGATTGCCGATGCCACCCAGCGCACGGCGGGCAACTCCGGCATCCATTTCAATGTCTGCACCAACTACGGCGGGCGGGCCGAACTGGTGCGGGCGGCGCGTCAGCTGGCCGAGCGCTGCGCCCGCGGCGAGCTGGACCCCGCTGCCATCGATGAAGCGCTGCTGGCGTCGGAGCTGCACACCGCCGGCGAACAGGATCCAGACCTGTTGATCCGCACCAGCGGTGAACATCGCATCAGCAATTTCCTGCTATGGCAATTGGCCTACGCCGAGCTGCACATCACCGACGTGCTGTGGCCCGACTTCGATGAAGGTGCCTTGATCGCCGCCCTGCGGGATTATCAACAACGCGAACGGCGCTTCGGCGGCGTCGACGCCATCGCCCCCACCCCAGCCCCCCAGCCGTGACGACCGCCCCAGCCACTGCCCAACAGACCAGCCCAGCTGCTGAGACCACGCGCCACGACTGGAGCGTCGATCAGATTGTGGCCCTGCTGCAGCAACCCCTGATGGAGCTGCTGTGGCAAGCCCAGGAGGTGCAT
>VGQR01000242.1 GCA_016882345.1 Cyanobacteria bacterium K_DeepCast_35m_m2_023 | reverse complement strand
TGGTGAGCCTGGTGCGCGCCAGCCAGGGCGCGGTTGACCTGCGCGGCCAGTTCTGCGGGCGTGCCGCGGTTGTCGAGCACCACATCGGCGAGCGGTCGCTTGCGTGCCAGCGGCCACTGGGCGGCGATGCGGGCGAGAGCAGCGGTGTCGTCATAGCCGTTGCGAGCCATCAGCCGCTGCAACTGCTGCCGTTCATCGCAGTCCACCAGCCAGATCTCGCTGCCGAGGGCCTCCAGACCCGCTTCAAACAGCAGCGGAATCATCAGCACCACCACCGGTGCCGCCTGCAGCCGTGTCAGCTCGGCCTCAAAGCGTTGGCGCACCAGCGGATGCAGCAACTGTTCAAGCCAGCGGCGCTCGTTGGCGTCGCCAAACACGATCTGGCCCAGCACGGCTCGGTTCAAGGTGCCGTAGCGGGCCTGCACCGCATGGGCCGCCGCCGTTTCAGGGGCTAATGCCTCGCGCGCGTAGACGTCGGCATCGAGCAGTGGCAGCCCATGCCCAGCGCTGAGCAGCTGACCGACGCTGCTCTTGCCGGTTGCAATCCCTCCAGTCAGGGCGATGCGTCGTTGCCGCGACTGGCTAGCGTCAGGGATGGCCGATTGCGCAATGCCCATGCCGAGCCCGTTGGCGCTGGTGTTGTTCCGACAGCTCTATTACACCGGAGTCCAATCGGCCGGCATTGTGATGTTGTTGGCGGCCCTTGCCGGCGGCGGCTTTGTGCTCAGCATTCAAACCGCCCTGCCGTTGGGTGGCTCGACGGTGCTCGAGCTGCTGGCCAACCTGATGGTGCAGGTGCTGGGGGTGGTCTTCACCCTGCTGGTGATCGCCGCCCGTTCGGTCTCGGCGATCAGCGCCGAGCTGGCGATGGTGCAGGTCACCGGCGAGCGCACCAGCCTCGAGCGTCTGGGCGTCGACACCCGCTGGTATCTGGTGCTGCCCCGGGTGTTGGCACCAGCGCTCTCGGGTTGTGTGCTGTACCTCTATTTCGTGTTCGCCGCACTGTTGGTGGGTGCATTGATCACCGACCAGACCTTTGACGTCTGGGAGGTCGTGCAGATCATCAATGGCCTGGATGCCCGAGAGCTGTTGCTGGGCATGCTGCGCACGGGGGTGTTCGCCGGCATCGCCATTCTTTACGTGATGCGCTTTGCGATCAGCCGGGCCCGCCGCTTTCCCGACATTCCCTTGGCCGCATCCAACGGGGTGTTTCAGGCCATCGTCGTGATGCTGCTGCTCGAGAGTGGCTTTCAAGTCACGCTGGCGTTGCTGCAACAGGCCCAGGGGACCGGCGCATGACCCGGACATCCCTGTCATCGTTGGGGCTGGCGGCGGGTTGGACCCCACAGCAGGTGGCGTCCCCCGCCCGCCTGGTGTGGCCGCTGCCTGGCGAGGGTGCGGTGATCGAAGGCCAGATCGATCGCATCTGCGCCTGTTGGAATAACCAGCCGTTTGTGACGAGCTATCTCGACGCCTCAGCGCCGTTTCTCGAGAACGTCTCCATCCTCGAGAACATCTGGGTGCCGCTGGCCTGGCGCCGCCGCGTCAGACCCATCGAGCTGATCCGGCGCGCCCAGCGGCTGTTGCCCCCCTTGGGTTGGGATGGCGACGATCTGCGCCGGCTGCTGGCCTGCCGCCCGGGTGATCTGACACCAGCGGTGCTGGGGCGCGCGGTGCTGCTGCGGGCTGCCCTGGCCAACCCCGACTGGCTGCTGATCGAACCGGGCTGGTTCGAACGGCCGCTGTTGCCCCCCCATGAACTGACGAGCCTGGTGCAGTCGCTGCTGGGCGAGTGCCGCTGGCTGCTGCTGTGGCCAGCGCAGCGCCAGCCGTTGCCGTCGGGTGTTAGCTGGCACACAATTCCGATGGAGGCTGAGGCCTGACATGCCCGAAACCCAGGTCCTGGTGCCTGAACCGCAGTTCAGCGCCTATCGCCGCTCTTCGCTGCTGTTCGGCTTGACCGGCAGCCTGATGCTGCTTGGGGTGCTGGCCTTGCTGGTGGTGCAGCAGGGTTGGTTTCAGAGCCAGTTTCGCGTTCAAGTCATCGCCCCCAGCAGCCTGGGGCTCAGCGTGGGAACGCCGGTGCGGTTGTCGGGCATGCGCATCGGCGTGCTCGATCGCATGGCGCTGTTGCCGGACGGCCGCGTCAGCTTGTCGCTGCGCATTCCCGATCGCTACCGCGCCTGGATCAGCCCGCTCAGCACCGCCATGCTCAACAGCGAAAGCCTGCTCGCCTCGAGCGGCGTCGAGCTGACGCCTGCACCCATGGATCCAGCCAGGGTGCCGACCAGCTTTACGGTGCCCTTCCGCACCAGCGGCGGCCTGCAGGATCTGATCACGGGCGCCGAAGCCACCCGCCGCGAACTGACGGCCCTGGTGCGCTCGACCAGGCGCATCGCTGATCAGGATCTGCCGGCCACCCTCAAGGGTGTGCAAGGCGTGATGGCGAGCAGCACGGCCCTGGCCAACACCGTCAACCGCGAATTACCGCCCACCACCACCGAGCTGCGCGCCACCCTGCGCACCTTTGACGTGACCGGGCGCGCCGCCGCCCGCACCAGTGATGAAGTCGAACGCACCCTGGTCGATTTGCGCCCCGAGCTCAAGCTGGCGCTGCAGGAGATGGCCCAGCTGATGGCCCGCAGCAATGCGCTGTTGAAAGGGTTGCAGGGTCTGCTCGAGCCCGCTGGATCGTCCACGCCGTCGCCCAAGCCCTGATGCCCTTTTTATTGCCCGCCCCCTGGCGTCTGATCCCAGGGGGAATCACCGCCCCCCAAGGCTTTGAAGCCGCCGGCATCACCGCCGGCCTCAAGGCCTCCGGCAATCCCGATCTGGCGTTGTTGCTGGCGCCCGCCGGCGCTGTCTGCGCGGGCACCTTCACCACCTCGCTGGTGCGGGCCGCATGCGTTGACCTGTGTGCCGAGCGTTTGCGCGCCAGCGGCGGCCGGGCCCGCGCCGTTGTCACCAACTCGGGTCAGGCCAATGCCTGCACCGGCGCGCGCGGCCTGGCCGACAGCCTGAGCGCTACCGCCGCGCTGGCGTCACGGCTGGGCCTGACGCCCGATGAGGTTTTGATCTGCTCGACCGGGGTGATCGGCGTGCCGATTCCCATGGACACCCTGATGGCCGGCTTTGAACCCCTGGTGGCGGCGCTGGCTGGCGACCAGGCCGCCGGTGATGCGGCGGCGCGGGCGATCCTGACCACCGACCTGGTCGACAAGCACATTGCCCTCGAGGCCGAGCTGGGCGGTCGGCGCGTGCGCATCGGTGGCATGGCCAAGGGCTCGGGGATGATTCACCCCGACATGGCCACCATGCTCGGCTACCTTAGCTGTGACGCCGGGGTGCCGGCCGAGACCTGGCAGGCCATGGTCAGCCGGGCAGTGGACCGTTCCTTCAACGCGATCACGGTCGACGGAGACACCAGCACCAACGACACATTCCTGGCGTTTGCAGCCGGCGAGCCCTTCAACCCCGAGCATCTGGACGCACTGGAGGCCGGCCTCACGGCGGTGTCGCAGCACCTGGCCCGGGCCATCGCCCGCGATGGCGAAGGCGCCACCTGCCTACTCGAGGTGCAGGTGCAGGGGGCCGCCACTGACGCCGATGCCCGCGCCATCGCCCGCACCATCTGCGGTTCGTCGCTGGTCAAGTGCGCAGTCCACGGCCGCGACCCCAACTGGGGCCGCATTGTCGCGGCTGCCGGCCGCGCCGGGGTGCCGATCGATCCGGCCGCGGTGGCCCTTTGGTTGGGCCCCCATCAGCTGATGGCCGCCGGCCAACCCATGGCGGTCGATCGAGCTGCCGCTTCCCAGTACCTGCGAGCCGCTGCTGAGGCTGCGTACCTGGGCGGCCCTGCGCCCGCCGGCGACATGATTCAGATCCGGTTGGTGGTGGGCGCGGGGCCCGGCGCCGGTTTGGCCTGGGGCTGTGATCTGTCTGATCAATACGTCCGTATCAACGCCGATTACACGACGTAACAAAGAGATCACTCGTAGCAAGGCTTTTGAGCTGTTGCTCATCTCTGTGTCACTAGTGTGTCACTTAATACGGCACGTATATGTGGTTGGTCTTGGGCTCAGTGAAGCCAGTCCCAACC
>VGQR01000241.1 GCA_016882345.1 Cyanobacteria bacterium K_DeepCast_35m_m2_023 | reverse complement strand
TCCGAGAAGGGGCCCAGCATCTGCAGTCGGGCACGCATCGCCGGCGGCGGGAACATCAGCGGATCATTGACCAGATCAGCCGTTGAGGCTGAAGCGGCAAACACCTCGCGAACGCCATCGACTGGACTGATGAAGTGGGTTGCCGCATCGATTTTGGCTGCATTGCCTGGCTCATAGACGAAGTTCATCCAGGTGGCAGCCTCGTTCGGCGCATCGGCTTTGCGAGGAATGACCATCACATCGGCGGTGAGAACTCCGCCGCTCTTGGGAACCACAAAACGAAGATCGGGGTTTTCGCTGAGCAGTTGAGCAACGTCTCCTGCCCAGGCCACACAGGCTGCCAGGTTGCCTACTAGGAGATCCTTTTGGTAGTCATTGCCGGTGAAGGAGCGGATCTGACCCTTGGCCTTGGCTTGCTGGAGACGTGCCAGGCCAGGTTTGGCATCGGCATAGGTGGGGCGCGTGATGTTCTTGCCATCGGCAAGCATCAGCAGCCCCAGGGTGTCGCGCCAGAGTGAAAGAAAGGACACCCGCCCTGCAAGATCGCGGCTGAACAGATCATCGACTGAGGTGAGTTCCCGGCCCGTCTCCTTGATGTTGTAAGTGATGCCAGTGATCCCCACCAGCCATGGCAGCGTGTAGGCGCCGGTGGGATCCCAGACGGGTTTGCGTAGGACCTGGCTGAGGTTGTTGGCGTTGGGGATCTGAGACAGTGGCAGTTTGTCTAGCCAGCCCAGGCGGATCATGCGCGACGCCAGCCAGTTGGGTACGACGATGATGTCTTGTTCGACCGGCAAGCCCATGGCTAGCGGCAGGCGAATGCGGGAGAAGAAGGAATCAGGGTCGTTCAGATCCTCCCGATAGATCACACGGATCCCAGTGCTTTGTTCAAACCGCCGGACGGTACCTGCTGCGTTGGCCTGGTCGGTGTCGATGAACAGTGGCCAGTTGGAGATGGTCAGGGTTTTCGTCTGCTTGCCCTTGGTGTTGCCGTTGCAGGCCGAGAGGATCGGACCCAGGGCGGCGCTGACTGCGGCCGCCGACAGCAACTGCAGCACCTCGCGGCGATTGCGCATCAGGCTCATGATCCCGTCAAGCTCGTAGGCATGGCATGCAGATCGGATCGCTTCCAGACCGCCCAGAAGCGATCGCCCAGCTGCAGCGAGGTGGGCGCTTCGTTGACATTCAGAAGAATGAACAGAACACTGCCGTCGGCACGAGTCAGTTCAAGGCGCCAATCGGCCCCTTGATAGAACAGGGCCGTGAGATGGCCCTGGCAGCCATCTTCATCGGTCCCAGGCGGGTTCTGGCTCAGACGTATGCGTTCAGGACGCAGCAGGCTCAGGTGGCCGCTCCCCTGGGTCAGCAGATTGGCCTGGCCAACGAAACCAGCCACATAGCTGGAAGCTGAACGTTCGTAAATCTCGCTTGGTGTCCCCAATTGTTCAATGCGGCCGGCATTCAGGACCACCAGGCGATCACTCATCGAAAAGGCTTCATCCTGGTCATGGCTGACCATCAGAAACGTGATTCCCACTTCTCGCTGAATGCGTTTTAGCTCGAGTTGCAGTCCCCGGCGCATCGTGGAGTCCAGCGCCCCAAGGGGTTCATCGAGCAGCAGCAGGGCCGGGGTATTGATCAGGGCCCGAGCCAGGGCGACGCGCTGACGTTGGCCGCCCGACAGATCGCGGGGTTTGAACCTGGCCTTCTCAGCAAGACCGACAATCTCCAGCATTTCACCAATACGCCTGCTCGTATCGGGGCTTTCCTTGCCTTGGGCCCTGGGGCCGAAGGCGATGTTGTCCCAGACACTCAGGTGAGGGAATAAAGCATATTGCTGAAACATGGTGTGCACGTTTCGGCGCTGCGGAGGCAGTTTTGTGACATCGACACCATTGAGCAAAACGCGTCCAGCATTGGGCTCATCGAAGCCTGCAATCAGGCGCATGATTGTCGTTTTTCCGCATCCTGATGCGCCGAGAAGTGTGAAGAATTCTCCCTTGTTGAGTGTTAGGTCAAGATGATCAACGGCCACCAAAGAGCCGAACCGTCGGTAAAGCCCTTGAAGTTCTAATACGGGTTGATCGCTTGTCACTGTTGAGTACATTTATGCACTGTCTTTGCATTGTTGATGGTGTGCGAAGGGGGTCTCTATGGATGTTGCAATTTGCAATGCCGCTCGATTGCCTGGCCTGGGTGAGTGTCGCTTTCGATCGGGCTGAGCGGCTGAGTTCACCTCTGCTGCCGACTGCCTGTTTGGCATCCGCTTGCTGATGTCAGTTCCCGTGTCCAGCTGGACCTGGGTGCTGAGCAGGATGCCGGCTGCGATCGGAAGCGGTTGTCTGGGCTTAATCAGCTGTTGCGCTTCGCCAAAGCTGCAGCTACGAAGGAATTCAGTGCGGTTCACGAGAATGACCCATCCCTCCGGACAGCCCCTCGATGGGGCTCCCGATCCGACGGACGAGGCTCAGCTCGAGGCTCAACTCGAGGACATCGTCGGTGGAGTCGGCGGCAACGGCGGCAACGCTGGCGAGGGTCACGAGACCTCCCTCAGGCGCTGGGCCGCTCAGGGCGGTAACGGTGGCAATGGCGGCTCAGGCGGTTTCGGCGGCAATGGCGGTTGAGAACACTGCCAGTTCTGGCGCTCAGGAGCGCATCAGCATGGCCGTGCCAGATCGAGTGCATCCAACAGCCAGAGGCGTTGGAAGGTGGCGGTGGTTGACGTGAGCCCGCTCACCTCGGCCAGCTCGCCCAGGCTCCATCGGCCGTCGAGGCGCTCCACCAAATCCCGTTCACTGCCGCTGAGCTGAATCCTCAGCTGTGGTGTGACCAATTGATCATTCTGAAGCCTGCAACGCCAGCGCAGTGAGGGGATCCAGGCTGTCACGTCAGGGCCTGAAAAGGATGGGCAATAAGCTTCCCTGGGCCGCTCTGGTTTGCAGGCCAGCAGGAAATGGCAGGCATTGCGTGTCTTGATGCGCTCCATGGCCGCCCACTGACGCTCAGGGTTCAGCCGGGCGATCGCATCGAGCAGCCCATTGCGGTTCGGTTGGGCCATCACGGGGTGGTAGGGCTCCTTGAAGAACCAGTCCTGAAAGAGCAGCCCCGCCTGGGCTAGCAAAGCCAGGCAATCGCTCACCGTATACGTGCGTTCGCGCGCATTCAGAAACGTGTCGATCAGCCCCGCGTCGTCATACAGATCGGGTGCGATCTCCAGATAGCTGCGCAGCGGATGCAGGGGATCGATGCAGCCGAAGCTGTCGCGAATGGTCTGCAGCGAGGCCGCGTCTTGCTGCAGGTTCAGTTCGGCAAACAGCTCCTGCATCAGCGCCACCCCCAGTCGCCCGTAATGGCCATACACCATCAGGGCCATGCAGCCCAGGGGTTTGAGCCGCTGGGCCAGGGCGCGCAGCCCGGCATCGGGGTCGGCCAGATGGTGCAGCACCCCGGTCGACACAATCAGATCAAAGTCCTGCTCGAGGGTGTGTGCGGCTTCAACCGGCAGTTCCCGGAGTTCAAGATTGCTGAGCCCGTACCGTTGCTTGAGCTGGGCGTGGCGGGCCAGGCCACTTTGGCTCACATCGATCGCAACGACCCGGGCAGAGGGATTGGTGTAGGCAAAGACGGCGGCCTGGTTGGTGCCGCAGCCGGCGATCAGGATCTCAAGTGTCTCGGCGTTGGGCCGCTCAGGCCACAGCTGCCGGTGGGCGTGGCTGGGGTCAAACCATTGCCAGTTGTTCTGCAGCCAGGCCTCCAGATCATGGATCGGCTGGGGATAGGGCCAGCGCTCGTATTGCTGGCGCACCGCCTGATCACGTTGGCTCACCGTGTTGGTGCCCCCAGCCCTGCAGCACCAGCTTGCCTATGGTCTGTCCGCTTTCGAGCAGAGCATGGGCCGCCCGCAGGTTGGCTGCAGTGATGGGGCCAAGGGCCTGACGGGCCGTGCTGCGTAGCTCGCCGGCATCCACCAGGGCCCCGAGGCGATCGAGAATGCGCCCCTGCTGCTCCATGTCGGCGGTGCCGTACTGGGAGCGGGTGAACATGAATTCCCAGCACAACTGCGCACTCTTGGCCTTGAGCAGGGTTTGATCCAGCGCGCCGCGGTTG
>VGQR01000240.1 GCA_016882345.1 Cyanobacteria bacterium K_DeepCast_35m_m2_023 | reverse complement strand
AACCCTCACCCTCACCTACACGCTCCGCTCCACCGATAGCTCTGGGGCCACCGGCGACCGCAGCATCACGCTCACCCTCACCGGCACCAATGACACACCACTGATCAGCAACGGCCCAGACACTGCCGCCCTTACGGAAACCAACGCGTCGATCTCCACCACTGGCTCGATGACCGTCACGGACATCGACCTCACAGACACCATCACAGCGACCGTCGACTCAGTGGTGATTAGCGGCGGCACTTTCAATGCCGCTCTGGTGCCGCTCACCAATGCAGAGCTCAAAGCGATGCTCACGCTCTCAGCCACCGGGGGGACGAGCGCCTTGCCTGCGAACCCCACGGCCGGCACCAACTTCACCTGGACCTTCACCTCAGGCCCCAGCAGTGGCGGCGGCAACAAAGCCTTTGAGTTTCTGGCCGCCGGTGAAACCTTGGAGCTCACCTACACGGTGAAAGCCCAAGACAATTCCCCCGACCGCGCCGGCCAGGAAGCCGACAGCACCAGCTCCACGGTGACCATCACGGTGACGGGCAGCAACGACGGCCCCATCGCCACCTTCACCAGCGGCCAGAACGCCACGGAAGACAGCAGCCTGCTGACCGGCCAACTCACAGCAACGGATCTCGATACCAACGACAGCCGCAGCTACGGCTTGGTCGGCACAGCAATTCCTGGCTTCAGCCTCAATGCCTCCGGTGCCTGGAGCTTCAATCCGGGCAACGCGACGTATCAATCCCTGCGCCTCGGCCAAAGCCAAGTGATCCCGGTGACCTACCAGGTCACCGATGGGGCAGGTGCCAGCTCCCAGGCGAGCTTCACGATCACAGTGGCCGGCAGCAACGACACCCCTGTCGCCACCTTTACGGCACCGCAAAGTGCCACAGAAGATGGGGCACTGATCACAGGCCAGCTCACCGCCACCGATGCCGATGCCGGCGATACCCGCAGTTTCTCCCTGGTGGGCTCAGCCATCCCCGGACTGACCATCAGCAGCAGCGGCGGCTGGAGCTTCGATCCCTCCCACGCCGCCTATCAATCCCTCAAAGCAGGCCAAACCCAGGCCATCCCAGTTACCTACCAGGTGAGTGACGCCACAGGTGCGACTTCCCAGGCCATCTTCAGCATCACGGTTACCGGCACCAACGATGGCCCTATCGCCATTGGGCCCACACCAACCCTTCCGCAAGGCCAGGAAGGAACCCCCTATGTGATTCGCGCTCAGGATCTGCTGGTGGGAGTGAGTGATGTCGATCAGAACGACAGCCTCAGCATCGCCAACCTCCGGGCCACCAACGGCACATTGGTGAACAACAACAACGGCACCTGGACGTTCACGCCCGTTGTGTCCAATGCCATCAACCTGGGGGAAATCCTGGAGGATCACAGTAAGAGCCTCACGGTTGATGCTCTCCTCGGCGGCTCCCGCACCGCCATCCAGGTGCAGCTCTTATATGACGTGATTGACAGCTCCGGCGCAGCGGTGAACGGCCGTAGCACCAGCTTTGAGCTGGCGCGCACCAGCTCGATCAATACCGTCACCGTTTCCAATCTCATGATCGTGAGGAGTGAACCAGCGATTGTGATGAGTGAACCAGACCACACCCTCACCGCCAACAGCAACAACACCTGGACCTTCACCCCCTCTCCCAACTGGTTTGGCACGGTTCAGTTCGCCTACACCATCTCGACTGGCGCTAACCCCATTCCCTACACAGCGGCCCTGATCGTTCAATCCGTGAACGACGCGCCCATCCAAACCGGCACGCCACCAGCTCCTCTCTCCATCCTCGAGGACTCCGCCAACACCAATGCCGTCTCCCTCGGCATGGCCAACCTCAACTACACCCCAGGCGGCGGCACCGACGAATCCAGCCAAACACTTACCTACACCGTCACCGCCATCCCCAGCTCCATCAGCCTCTTCAAGGCCGATGGTTCCTCTCCCGTCACAAGCAATACCTCCCTCACACTCACCGAACTCCAAGGCCTCACCTACAAAACCCTCCCCAACGCCAACGGCACCGGCAACCTCTCCTGGACCGTTCAAGACTCCGGCGGCACCGCCAACGGCGGCATCAACACCCTCGCCCAATCCCTCAACATCACCGTGGGTGCCCTCAACGATCCGCCCATTCGCATTGCCCCAACACCACCCCTGCCGCCCGGTCAAGAACTGACGCCCTATGTGATTCGTGCCCAGGATCTTCTGGTGGGTATCAGTGACGTTGATCAAGGCGACCAACTCCGCATCGCCAACCTCAGGGCCACCAACGGCACATTAGTGGACAACAACAACGGCACCTGGACGTTCACGCCCGTTGTGTCCACGGCCATCAACCTCGTGCCATTGCAGGAGGACAACAGCCGCACCCTCACCGTGAACGACCTCCTGGGTGGCTCCACCACAGCCATCCAAGTGCAGCTCCTCTATGACGTGATCGACAACGCCGGTGCCGCACTCACGGGCAACACCACCAGCTTTGCGCTCACCCGCACCAGCGCCCTGGACACCGTCACCGTTTCCAATCTCTCGATCGTGAGTGGGTTGGGAACCTTCACGCCCAATAACAACATTCCCTGTTCATTCACCCCCTCTCCCAACTGGTTTGGCACGGTTCAGTTCGCCTACACCATCTCGACTGGCGCGACCATCACCCCCTACACCGCATCGTTGGTCGTTCAATCCGTGAATGACCCGCCGGAGCTCACAAGCCCTGCGAGCCTCACCACCATCGAAGACACACCCCTCACCCTCACCGGTTTCAGCGTGGCGGATGTGGACGGCGACGAGCTCACCCTCACCCTGAAGGTGGGCCGCGGCACCCTGCTGCTCGATACCGCCCCGGGCCTCGCCGCCCGCAGCGGCAACGGCAGCACCGCCACCCCGCTCCAGCTGCGCGGCCCCATCGCCGCCCTGAACGCCGCCCTGGCCCTGATCCGCTACCAGCCCGATGCCAATGCCACCGGCAGCGATCAGCTCAGCATCAGCGCCATCGACGCCACCACCCAGGGCATGGGTGGGCCGGCGCTGATCTACCGCAGCGTGCCGATCAGCATCACCGCCGTGAACGATCCCCCGGCGCGACTCAGCGGCACCGTGGCGGCCCTGGTGCTCAACGAAGACGCCCCAGCCACCAGCCTGGGGCTGCAGCAGCTCAGCTATGGCCCTGGCGGCGGCGCCGACGAAGCCAGCCAAACCCTCAGCTACAACGTCACCACCGTGCCCCCGACCCTGTTCGGCGGGGTGTTACTGGCCGACGGCACGCCGGTTTCGGCCGCACAAGTGCTCACCTTGGCCCAACTGCGGGGCTTGCAGTTCCAGGCCAACCCCAATGCCTCAGGCCTGGGCAGCTTCAGCTACACGGTGAGCGATGGGGTGGGCGGCACCCTCACCGAAACCGTGGCCATCCAGGTGCGGGAACAAAACGACCCGCCCGCGCGCCTGGGCACCATTCCCGCCGAACTGGTGGTGAGTGAAGCCTCGGGGATCAGCTCCCTGGGGTTGGCCACAGCGCGCTACGCCCCTGCCGCCCTGCTCACCCAACCCGGCACCGCCCTGGCGGCGATGGAACTCGGCAATGGCAACAAGATCCTGGGGCTGATCAATCCCGCCGCCAACCAATTCACCGCCCTGATCAGCGCCAACTATCAGGGAATGCTGGGCGATGAGGTAGTGGCCCAGCGGCCGGGCAGCACGGAGCTCTTCATCCGCCAGAGCAACGCCATCCTGCGGATTGACCTGAGCACCGGCCAGCAGACCACCCTGCTCAACAGCGCCCCGATGCTGCTGGGGTACCGGCCCAACGGCGATGCCCTGGTGGTGTATGACCCCACCACAGCCCAGATCCAGGCGGTGAACCTCACCACCGCCACCAGCACCACCCTGGCCACCGGCGTGCTGCCGGGGGCCTCCATCCAGGCGGGGGGCTTCGCCAGCTTCAACGCCGCCACCGATCAGGTGACACTGCTCAGCCGCACCAACGCCGGCGTGGTGCTCACCAGCGTGATCCTCAGCACCGGGGTGCAAACCAGCACCACCGCCAACCTGCCCGACCTCCAGGCCTTGGCAGGCTCGAGCAACCAGCCCAATCAGGTGTTCGGCCTCT
>VGQR01000239.1 GCA_016882345.1 Cyanobacteria bacterium K_DeepCast_35m_m2_023 | reverse complement strand
ACTGGGAAGCTGCGACGGATCGTTTCGGGGCGCTCGAGGGCAGCGACCGCAAACCTGGCCAGGTCCTGGGTGTTCATGTAAGCCAGCGGCGTCGGCGAGCCGCTGACCCAGACGGTCTGGGACTCCAGCACCGGAATCGCAAACTGGCTGATCAGGCCCTGCATGAAGGCCACACCCTGCAGGATCGTGTAGTCGAGATCCGAGGCCGCCAGCCACGCCTCGGTGCAGGCCTTGATGTCCATCAGAGGCACCTTGCGGTGCTGGGCGGCTCCCAGCAACGAGATGAACACCACCCGTTTGACGCTGGCGCGGCGCGCCGCAGCGAACAGATTCTGTTTTCCGGTCCAGTCAATGTCGTAAGCGCTGCCGGGCTCGGTGGCCCGCGCTGTCGACGCATCGATCAAGGCATCCTGGCCTTCGAGGGCGTAATCGAGGCTGGCGGGCTCGAGCAGGTCGCCACGGGTCAGCTCACAACCCCACTCCGTCAAAAAGGCCGCCTTGCGCGGGGTGCGAACCATGCAGCGCACCTGGTGACCCTGATCGAGCGCACGACGCACGATCTGACGGCCGAGGGTTCCCGTTCCGCCGACCACCAGAACCTGCATACCGCGCAATCTCAAGCGGGCCTGAGCCTAGGTGGCGGCCCGCACCAGCGCGTGGTGATCAGTCCTTCAGCAGCTTGAGCAGCAGGGCGCCGCCGGCCAGACCCAGGGGAATCAGCACCCAGAACAGGGCAGCGGTGCCAAAGATTTCAGAGGCCATGACCCGGCAGCGAAAAACGGTGGCTACCTATTTAGCAGTCCTTGCCGCCGCAAGGATCTCGCTCCAGGGTGCATCACTGCGGACGTGCGCCGGCATGACGCCGCTGGCACCGGCCCGAAAGCCGCGCTGCTGCAGCGCGGCGATCAGGCCTGACAGCGGTGGCGGCCCGCCCGCCAGCTGTCGCGCAATGTGACTGACGGGCCAGCAGCGGGGCAGATCGCCCGGGTCGGCCGCCAGGCGCTCGAGCAGACGTCGACTGGGGCGACTGACCGTTGCGGGCTCTGCATCAGCCCGGACCAGCAGCCGTTGCAGGGTCTCAGGGTGCTGCAGCGGTCCAATCCACAGGGGACCGCTGATCGCCAAGGGCGGCGGCTCGGCCGGGCACTGACAGCGCTGCCACTGCCGCAGCTGCAGCAAGGGCTGCACCTGCTGGTCGCCGCAGCCGTGGCAATGGGCCAGCAGACCCAGCTGGGCCAGCTCGCCCCCTGTCGGTGCGCGCCGCAGGCGCACTGCCGTGCGAAAGGTGCGCCCCTCGCTGAAGCTCAACACCGGTTCGACCCCCCGGCCCAGGGCCCAGGCCGCACGGGCGATGGCACCCAGCTGCAACCGCAGGGCCAGCTCCCAGCTGGCCGGGTGGGTCCGGGCTGCCGCACCCAGCTGGCGCAGGGCCCCCGGACGGTCGTGACCGGTGGGCGAACGGCCATCGGTGCTGGCCACGTACAGCAGGCCGCCCAGGCAGACCGCCTCGAGCGCCAGGGGCAGCAGGGCCGAAGGACAACCAAAGGCATCGAGATCCACCAGGTCAAAGCGGCGCCGCAGCAGCAGGCAACGGGCCAGCAGCTGCTGGGCGGTCTCGGCGCTGATCCTCAGCTGCAGACCCGCGTCGTGCAACGGCGCCAGATTGCGCTGCAACAGCGGCAGGCGATCGGGATCGGCATCGTTGACCCAGACCTGGCTGCCAGCAGCCCAATTCAGCGATTCGAGCCCATAGCGCAGACCGCGGATGCCACAACCGGCCATCGCATCGAGCACAGCCAGGGGCTCACCCGGCGCGCTGAGCTGGCGCTGGGCGGCGCAATCGGCCAGCAGCATGACCCCCAGGTCCCGGGCCGGTCGCGAATCGGGGCGAAAGAAGCCGCCGCCGGTCTGCAGGCGGGCAGCGCCTTCGCAATAGTGATCGCCAGCCGCTGTGGCCAAGGCCGCGCCGATGCCCGTGGATCTCCAGCCTGATGCCTCACCCCGCTGGGGGACCAGCCAGACCTGGCGCTGGCAGGGATTGGCCTGCCACTGGCGGATGCTGGGTGATCCGCAGGCACCGGCGCTAATTCTGGTGCATGGCTTTGGCGCCGCCAGCGACCATTGGCGCCGCAACGCTGCGGCCCTGGCGGCGGGTGGCTGGTGCGTCTATGGCCTGGATCTGATCGGATTTGGTGCCTCGAGTCAGCCGGGCCGCAGGCGCCAGCGCCCGCTCGACAATCGGCTGTGGGCGCGGCAGGTGCAGGCCTTTGCCGAACAGGTGGTGCAGGCCCCGGTCGTGCTGGTGGGCCACTCGCTGGGCGGCCTGGTGGCGCTCACCTGCGGGGTCTTCCACCCGCACTGGGTGCGCGCTGTGGTGGCCGCGCCCCTGCCCGACCCCAGCCTGCTGAGCGGCCCGCGGCGCACGCCGCGGCGGCCGCCCTGGCGCCGACGCCTCAAGCGCTGGCTGATCTCTGCCCTCTGCCACCTGCTGCCGCTGGAGCTGATCGTGCCGCTGTTGGCCCGCACGCCACTGTTGGATCTGGGCATCCAGCTGGCCTATAGCGGTCCGGTCATCGGCGACCGCGATCTGCATCAGCTGATCGCCCGACCGGCGCAGCGGCCGACAGCGGTCCGCGCCCTGCGAGCCATGAGCATCGCCATGGCACTGCGGCCGTTCGCTGCCACGGCGCCGGCCCTGCTGCCGCGGCTGACACAACCGCTGCTGCTGGTCTGGGGGCGGGCCGACCGCCTCGTCCCGCCCGAGCTGAGCCAGGCCTGCCTCGCCCTGCATCCGCAAGCCGATCTGACCCTGATTCCCGGCTGCGGCCACTGCCCCCACGATGAGGCCGCCGATGCCTTCAACAGCCTGCTGTTGCGGTGGCTAGCACGTACCTTGGGTTGACTTGCCCTGCAGAGTGGCCGGCCGACCCATGAAACACACCCTGTCGGTGCTGTTGGAAGACGAATCAGGTGCGCTCAGCCGCATCTCGGGTCTGTTCGCCCGGCGCGGGTTCAACATCGAAAGCCTGGCCGTGGGTCCCGCCGAAAAAGGCGGCATGTCGCGGCTGACGATGGTGGTTGAGGGCGATGACCGCACCCTTGAGCAGATGACCAAGCAGCTCGACAAGCTGGTCAACGTGCTGGGGGTGATCGATCTGTCGACGATTCCGGCGGTCGAGCGTGAGCTGATGCTGCTCAAGGTGGCCGCCCCCGCCGCAGTACGCAGCGCCATCCTCGAGCTGGTGCAGGTGTTCCGCGCCAAGGTCGTCGATGTGGCCGATGAGGCCCTCACGCTTGAGGTGGTGGGTGATCCCGGCAAGTTGGTCGCCCTGGAGCGCCTGATGGAGCCCTACGGGATTCTCGAGATCGCCCGCACCGGCAAAGTGGCCCTGGAGCGGGCATCGGGCGTCAACACCGAGCTGCTCAAGACCACCCGGCTCGACAAGCGCGTGCCGGCCTAGGGCTCGTTCGCCCTAGCGGGCCGGCTTGACCAGGGTGCCGCCCTCCAGCACGCGGGCCTCGAGCAGCTTGTCGCCCTGTTGAATGCGCTCGACCACATCCATGCCCTTGATCACACGGCCGAAAACGGCATAGCGGCCATCGAGTTCGGGCAGGGCCTGAAGGGCGATGTAAAACTGCGCACTGGCCGAGTTGGGATCGTTGGAGCGCGCCATGGCCACCGCTCCCCGCTGGTGGACCAGGTCCAGTTTGCGGGTCACACCGGGGGCCGTCAGCAGCTCGCCGTAGCGCGGTTTGGCCTCTCCCTGCAGCTTGATTTCAAGCGGGATCATCCGGCTTTCGCCGCTGACCGGATCGAGGTAGTTGCCCATGCCGTACTGGGTCGGGCTCACCTTGGGATTGGCGCTCTGGGGATCCCCCCCCTGCACCACAAAGGGCACGGGCTCGCTCACAACGCGGTGAAAGACGGTGCCGTTGTAGGTGCCGCGATTGACCAGATCAACAAAATTGCCAGCGGTCAACGGCGCGGCTGCACCATCAAGCTGCATCTGCACCTCGCCTTTGGCGGTCTTGAGCACCACCACGGCAGCTCCCTGAAGACAGGGCGTGGGTGACGCCTCGCAACCCTGGGGGCTGGAGACGCCTTCGGCGGCGCACCCCGCCA
>VGQR01000238.1 GCA_016882345.1 Cyanobacteria bacterium K_DeepCast_35m_m2_023 | reverse complement strand
ACCACCCGGGTCGCCGCCGCGGCCCTGGGGCTGGCCTGGGAGGCCCCTGGCCGCCCCAGTGAGGCGGCTGAACGCCGCAGCCAGCTGCAGATCCACCAGGGCACCTTGCGTTCGGGCGACGTGCTCGAGGCCGACGCCAGCCTGCTGGTGCTGGGCGATGTCAACCCCGGCGCCCGCGTCAGCGCCGCTGGCCATGTGCTGGTCTGGGGCACCCTGCGGGGGGTTGCCCATGCCGGCAGCGACGGTG
The DNA here is from genome assembly GCA_016882345.1 of Cyanobacteria bacterium K_DeepCast_35m_m2_023. Next base: position 3,877 of record VGQR01000238.1, on the reverse strand, counting down.
ATGTCACAGCGCGCATTGTCGCCCTGCAGCTGCGCCCGTTGCAACTGCGGATTGCCGATTGCATCGCCCGCGGTCCCGACGACCTGCCGCTGGCGGGGGTTGCCGAACAGGCCGAGATCGTCGACGGCGTGATCGCCATCAACCCAGCCGCGCCCCAGTGGCCCCTGAGCGCTTGAGCAAAGGGAGTGGTCGGGATCAGCGGTTGATGAGCCCAAGCCCCCCCAGAACCCCTGCACAGGCCATGAACCACAACGGCGAGATGCGGGTGCGCAGCATCAGCACACAGACGACGATCGACACGACCACCCCCGGCAGGCTGAGCTGACCAGCGCGGGTCACATCGGCCGTGCGCAGGATCTTGAGACCCACCGCAAACAGTATGCCAAGGGTGATCGGTCCCAGGCCACGCTCAAAGGCGATGCGCCAGGGGGAGTGCTCGAGGCGCCGCCAACTGAGACAGGCCACTACCATCACCAGGGTGGAGGGCAACAAAATGGCAACCTCAGCGCCATAGGCACTGATCAGGGCCCAGAAGGGTCCCTCGGGCCAGCCAGCGCCAAGCCCCAGCAGTCCCACGATCATTGAGCTGGGCCCCGGTGCCGCTTCGGCCAGGGCGTAGAGGTCAGCGAACTGGCTGTTCGTCAACCAGCAGAACTGTTCGACGCTGAGGTGGTGATACTCGGCCAACAACGTGTTGCCGCCGCCAAAGGAAAACAGCGACAGCGTCAAAAATTCGCCGATCACCTTGGCCAAATTGGCCAGATCGCTGATGCGCACCCGGTGGCAGGCCGCGACCGACGCCAGCAGCAGGGGCAGTGTCACGAGCCCTGCCGGCCACGGCGCGGCCAGTACCAGGCCATGGCGATAGGACCGCTGACCAGAATCACCGGGACCAGGCGGAGATGGCCGAAGGCCAGAGCGCCAAACACCAAGGCAGCCAGCAGCAGGGCGACAGGATCCTTGAGGTACTGATCAAGAATCTTGAAGCCCATCGACAGGGCCATGCCAGCCGCCGCCGCCACCACACCGGCCAGCACCCGATCGATGGCCGGCAGCTCATGCACTGAGAAGTAGAGCACCCCCAAGCCCATCAGCAGCGTGAAGGGGACCAGCACCATGCCAGCCAGGGACACCAACGCACCGCTGAGCCCCAGGAAGCTGGCACCGATGTAGACGGCCATGTTGATCTGGTTCGGCCCCGGAAACAGCCTGGCCACCGTGAGGCCGGTGAGGAACTGTTCGTTGCTCATCCAGCGCCTCTGTTCGACGACGATACGCTGGCTCCAGGCCGAGAGCCCGCCACCGAAGGCCGACAGGGCCACCTGAAGCATGCCGACGAACAGCTGCCGGTGCGTGGGGGTTTGTGGGGAGTCAGTCATGCACAAAGTGGGGATCGGGCGGCAGCTCCCCGTCTTCATGGAAGGAGGGATCGAGCGGATCGGGGGCCCGATATTTCTTGGCCGCCTTCCAATCGGCTGCGAAGCGTTCAGCCAGCCGCCCAACCACATCAGGCGCGTCGGATTCGATCCCCAGCTCGCGGCGCAGATCAAAGGCGCTGCGGTCGATGTTCATCGAGCCGGTCTGGGCATAGATGCCGTCGACCAGGATCAGCTTGGCGTGAAGCTTGGGGGATTTCTGGCGTCTGATTTTGACACCGAAACGCTGCATGATTCGCAGCGAGGCGAAGGTGTCGTAGACGTCCCAATCGGACAGGCCATGCTTGCCGCCGCACAGCAGGCGCACCTTGACACCACGGTCGCAGGCCGCGATCAGGTGTTCAAGCATGACGGCATCGACAAATTTCGGGTGCTGCACCCAGAGGGTCTTGGTGGCCAGGTCGACGATGCGCGCCATCTGACCGCGGCTGTGGGCGCTGCTCCAGACCAGCCCGACGGTGAGGTCGGGCACGAAGAACTGGCGGTTCCAGTCGGCCTCGAAGCCGGCGATCACCTGGGCCACCACGGCGGGGTCGTGGCAGAGGACCCCATAATCGCGGGTCTCGCTGAAGTACTTGTCGGACAGGTTGAAGGTGGCGATCAGGGCGGCGTCCTGGTCGATCACGATCGACTTCTCGTGGGTGACGGGAAAGGCCTCGCTGGTCCAGGCCACGGCGATGCCCCAGCCCTGCAGCAGGACATAGGCCTCGTCATTCCAGCGGTCGCCACCCGAGGTGTGGGGGTTGAGCATCACCCGCACGCGCACACCGCGCTGATGAGCGCGCAGCAAGGCCTGCTCGATGGGCTCGCTTTGCAACTTGAACTGTTTGAGGCGCAGCTCGCTGTGGGCCTGATCGATGAGATCGACCACAGCCTGGACGCCGTCGTCGGGCATCACCAGCAGACGCTGGTGCTGGTGCTGGTGGCTGTGGGACTGATCAGGCTGCAGCACTGCAGAGTCGGTGAGGGCAGCCAACGGAGGCGCTCGGAAGTTGCCACCGTTTTAATGCCAAACCCAGATTTGGCCTTAACCTCCTGGAGCCTCAATGCACACCGTGGCCGTCGAGACCCGCTACATCCTGATCTGTTCAGGCAAGGGAGGGGTTGGCAAAACCACCCTCACCGCCAACCTGGGCATCGCCCTGGCCAAGCAGGGGGTGCGCACGGCCGTCCTCGACGCCGACTTCGGCCTGCGCAACCTCGACCTGCTGCTGGGCCTGGAGAACCGCATCGTCTACACCGCCCAGGAGGTCCTGGCTGAAACCTGCCGCCTGGAGCAGGCTCTGGTGAAGCACAAGCAGCAGCCCAACCTGGCCCTGCTGCCCGCGGGCAACCCGCGCATGCTTGAGTGGCTCAAGATCGCCACGATGCTGGGCGATCTGTTTGACATCGTGCTGATCGACTGCCCCGCCGGCATCGAAGACGGCTTCAAAAATGCGGTCGCCGCCGCCCGCGAAGCAATCGTGATCACCACCCCCGAGGTGTCAGCGGTGCGCGACGCCGACCGGGTAATCGGCTTGCTGAACAGCGAGGGAATCAAGCCGATTCAACTGGTGCTGAACCGGGTCAGGCCCAGGATGATGGCCAACCAGGAGATGCTGGCGGTGAGCGATGTCACCGACATCCTCGCCCTGCCGTTGCTGGGTCTGGTGGTGGAAGACGAACAGGTGATCGTCTCCACCAACAGAGGCGAACCACTGACCCTCAATGGCAGCAGTTCGCCCGCAGCCCAGGCCTACAACAACGTGGCGCGCCGGCTTCAGGGCGACGATGTGCCAATCGTCGATCCCAGCCAGGAGCCCCAGGGCCTGCGGGCAAAGCTCAGCCGCCTGATGAACACCAAGATCTTCTGATGGCCACCACCCTGCGCGATGCAATCAACCGGCTGCTGGGCCGCCAGACCGCCAGCGCCGCCACCGCCAAACAGCGTTTGCAATTGGTGCTGGCCCACGACCGCAGCGATCTCAACCCCGAGCTGCTACAACAGATGCGTCTCGAGATCCTCGAGGTGGTCAGCCGTTACGTCGAGCTCGACCTCGACGAAGGCGACGTCAGCCTGGCCACCGAAGACCGGGTAACGGCCTTGGTGGCCAACCTGCCGATCAAACGGGTCCGCGATGTGGTCCTGCCTGCCAACAGCGCCCTCAACGCGACCACCGCTGCCGCTGGATCATCAGCCTCGTGACGACGGGTGGGAACCCTTGCGGGATCCTCTGCCCCATGCAGCCATGGCGTGCCTGCAGCGTCTCTGTCGCATCAGCCTCGCCGAACGCCGTGTGCTGCAGCAGCTGCTGACGGGCGCCACCAACCGCTCCATTGCGGCCCAGTTGCGGCTCAGCCCACGCACGGTCGAGAGTCACGTCTCGGCGATGTTGGAGAAAACCGGCTGCCGCAACCGCAGCCAGCTGTTGATCTGGGGACTGCAACGCCCAGGCATAATA
>VGQR01000237.1 GCA_016882345.1 Cyanobacteria bacterium K_DeepCast_35m_m2_023 | reverse complement strand
CACCGCTGCGGCAGATGGTGGGCCAGGCCCCCAACGTGCAGGTCCTGCTGGGCGAAGTCGAGGAGATCGACGTCAAGGCCAAGGAGATCGTCTTCAACGAACGCCGGTACGCCTATGACCACCTAATCCTGGCGGCGGGTTCGGGCAGCACCTACTTCGGCCACGAGGAGTGGCGGCCGATCGCGCCGCCGATGAAGATCCTCGAGCACGCCAACGAAATTCGCCGGCGGGTGCTGCTGGCGCTCGAAGAAGCCGAGCAGACCCCCGATCCGGCGCGCCGCCGCCTGCTGCAGAGCGTGGCGGTGATCGGCGGCGGGCCCACGGGCTGCGAGCTCGCCGGCTCGCTCGTGGATCTGATGCGCCATGCCATCGCGCGCGATTTCAAGCAGCTGCGCGCCAGCGACTGCAAGGTGATGCTGATCGATCCCGGCGATCGGGTGCTGCGGGCCATGCACCCCAAACTCTCGGAAGCGGCCGGCACCTACCTGCAGCGCAGCGGCGTGGAGTTGGTGCTCGGCGGCCGGGTTCAGGAGATCACCGACAGCGAAGTGGTGCTCACCAGCAAGGCCACAGGCGCCGAGCAACGCCTTCCCGCCGGCACGGTCTGCTGGACAGCCGGTGTGCGGGCCTCCCACCTGGGCAAGGTGCTGGCGGCCAGCAGCGGCTGCCAGGTCGACAAGGGTGGCCGCGTGATCGTGGAGCCCGATTTTTCAATTCCGGGCTACCCGGAGGTGCGCGTGGTCGGCGACCTCTGCTCCTACAGCCACACCAGCGATGGCAAATCCTTGCCGGGCATGGCCGGGCCCGCTGTGCAGATGGGAGGCTGGGCAGCGGCCGACATTCTGGCGCGCATCCAGGGCGAACAGCACGCGCCATTCCGCTTCACCGACTTCGGCTCCATGGCGGTGGTGGGCCCGCTCTACGCCGTGGCCGACCTGCGCGGCATCCGGCTGAGCGGCCTGATCGGCTGGCTCACCTGGGGCCTGGCCCACCTGGCCTTCATGCCCGAAATGGAGAACCGACTCAGCCTGCTGCTCAAGTGGCTCTGGCAGATCGGCACCCGCGAGCGCGATTCCCTGCTGATCATCGGCAACCACAACCAGCACATGGGTGTCGAAGTGGGGCTCGAACAACGTGAGGGCCAAGCCAACGAGGCTGCGGGGGCTCCGGCTCCGGCACCAGCCGCGGAAGCACCGCCGGCAGGAGCTAGTCCTGCGGACGATGGCGGTCCAGATCCTGTTCCTCCTGCTGCTGGGTCTGCACCGTGAAGCGGCTGATCAGCAGGCCCATCACCAAGGCCAGATACAACGATCCGGCGATACCAAGTGAGACGCTGGCCATCTCGGCGGCTGGGGTGGCAGGCACGATGTCGCCAAATCCCGTCGTCGTCAGGGCGACAAAAGCAAAATAATTGATCCGCGAGAAATCAAGATCCCAGATCATGCGACCGAGCTCGATATTAGGAAACAGATGGGCCTTGAGATGCCCGCCTTGATGGACAAGATTCTGAAAACTTCCCGGCTGCAGGGTTTCCAAAACAGTAAACAGCAAACCACCCGAGACCCCAAGCAACAGGTAACCAGCAACGGCACCGGCAATCACTTCACCGCTCACTGTTTGCTCACGGCCCAACAGCTTGATGAGGCGCTCCAGACTCCAGAACACGAAGACAGAGAGCAACGTCATCACAGGCAGCCCCGTCAACACGGAGCTGGCCGGGGTGAAAATCCAAAACACCAGAAACACCAGCCCCAACACGCCGACCAGGCGGTAAATCCGTGCCGAACGACGGGCCACGCGATCCCGATCACCATGGCCCTGTGGATCGCGCGGAATCACCTGACCCAGCTCCACCAACAGCACCAATTGCAACAACGTGCCGCCGACCAAATGCAGGCGGAACACCGTGGCAGGAAGTGCCTGCATCACCATCAGCAACAGCGTGATGGCAAACAGATGACGATAAAAACGATGGCGTTGAAGGGTGCGTAAACGATCGCTCATTGAAGAATGCATCCAGGCAGGATTGATGGGCAGGGATGGCCGTCTCGATCGTCTGTGCCTTGCTTTGGGCTTGATCCCCAGGCAACCGGCGCCAGCATGCTGACAGCCAGCCAGGCCCTGTGCATGCCCCCGATGTGCATCCGTGCGATCCAGCGAATGGGCCTTGCCCTCGGGCTGGGGCTGGGGCTGGGGTTGGTGCTCGGCGGGGGGGCCTCGGTCTGGGCTGACGACGACACCAGCCACAAGCCATCGGCCCAATCCCAGGCTTCGCCTGCCATTCAGCAACCACAACAGGCCTGGCCTTCGTTTCAAGAGCTGCTCAAACTGCCCGATTGGATGAGCCTTGTCGTGGACGTCACGGCCGAACCCATGGGTGGGTTCACCCCAGCCAGCAATCCTGCAGGCGGTGCAGCCTGGATTCAGCAGGTGTTGATCGCCAGCGAATTCAGCACCGGCCTCAACAAGCCTCCGGAGGTCTGGCGCGAGTTGGATCACTGGGCACTCAATCTGGAGCTGACGAGCTTCAACGGCGATCCCAACCTCAATCTGGTGTTGGGAACGACGTTCCCGCTGCAGACGGCTGCCCACCCCGTGGGCCTGTGGCTGACCAAGGCCAGTCTGCAACGCAGCCGCGGGACAGGCGCCTTCGACCTGAAGGCAGGACTGCTGCCCTTGAATCCAGGCTTTATCGAAAATCCGAGCCTGGACAGCTACATCCACTCAGCCCTGAACAACACCCTCAATGTGCTGATTCCAGGCTTGCCCATCAATCCACTCGTGGCCCCCGGTGCCGAACTGCGTTGGCAGGCTGGTGCCGGCAGTGAACTCAGGTTCGGCAGCTATTGGCTCGATTCCGAAACTGCCCTGGCCGCGATGCTGGGGGTGAATCCAGGGCAGCCCCATGTGCAAGGAAGCTTGCAGATCGTGCAGTGGAATCTGAGCCATCTTCCAGGTCGCGCCAGCGTGGCAGGCCCCATCAGCAGCAAGCAGGGAGCGATTGCACGGCAACTGCCCGAACCGCTGTTGCAACTGGGCGCCTTCACCACCACCGCCAGCAGCACTCTCTACCCTGCAGCCGCCAATCAGGGCGTCTACGGCACCTTGACGTTGCCTGCGCCCTTGCCCATCGGACTCGACAACCGCATCTGGATCGGGCTGCACAACGGCTTCAACAGCAACGCCAACCCCTACCCACTGTTTCTCAGCGGTGGCTGGCTCAATCAGGGGCTGATCCCAGGACGCCCCTTTGACGTGCTGGCACTCGGCTTTGGTCGCACCAGCTTCAGCCCCCAGCTGACGCCAGGGAGCCATGAAGCGGTGCTGGAGCTGAACTATGCGATCAGCATCAACGCTCAGCTGACGCTGCAACCCGTGATCCAATGGATCATCAACCCTGGCGGTGGCAGCAATGGAGGCAGCTCCTACGCCGGCGGGGTGCAGCTCAACTTGAGTCTCTGAGGCTCTGAGGCTGCCTCAGCGCTGAAGCTGAACTGGTATCAGAGCCCGGGGCTGCTCTGCATGATGCCACCGTCGGCAAAGATCGTGGTGGCAGTGATGTAACTGGCCGCATCACTGGCCAGGAAACCCACCACCCGCGCGATCTCTTCGGGTTGCGCCATGCGGCCCAGGGGAATCGCGGCATTGAGCTTGGCGAGCAACTCGGGATTGTTCATGGTCGAGTCGTTGATGGGGGTCGCCACGGCGCCAGGCCCCACATTGACCACGGTGACGCCATGGGGGGCCAGCTCCAGCGCGGCTGTGCGGGTCATCATTCGCACCCCACCCTTGGCACAGCAATACGGGGTGTTGTTGGGCATCGGCCAGTCCTCATGCACCGAGGAAATGTTGATGATGCGACCGCCACCCCCTTGGGCGATCATCTGTTTGGCGGCATATTGCGTCGCAAAAAACACGCCGCGAAGGTTGACATCGAGAACCTTGTCGTAGTCGTCTGGGGTCGTATCCAGAATCGAGGTGCGGGTTTCGATGCCCGCGTTGTTGACCATCACATCGAGGCGGCCATAACGGTTGACCGCGGCCTGAACCAGGCTCTGCAGTTGATCGAGCTTGCCCACGTCTGCCTGAACCCCAAAACTGCAGCCGCCAAAACTGCCGATCTCC
>VGQR01000236.1 GCA_016882345.1 Cyanobacteria bacterium K_DeepCast_35m_m2_023 | reverse complement strand
TGAAGCGGCCCCGCTTTGGCAGGCGGTTCAGCTGTTTGAAGACAGCGGTGTCTCGCGCCTGCTGGTGCTCAGCCCTGCAGGTCTGCCCAGTGGCACGCTCGAGCGCAGCGAGCTTGGTCTCACCCTGCTCGAGCGTCTGGGTCTACGGCTGCCACCGCCGCTGCTGGCGGCGGCACGCAAACAGCAGGGTTATCCGCTCGGGCTGGCGTTGCCCCAGGTGGTGCGCGGCATGGTGGCCAGTGGCGAGGTCACGCTCGAGTCCCCTGCGGGGACGCGGTAACGCTCGAGCTCGGCGGCGGCGGCCGCCAGCAGGGGGGCATCGAGGGGTCGGGACTGGGCCGTCAGGTTCCACTGCCGCCGCGCCTCGGCCAGCAGGTGGTGGCTGAGCTCTTCGGGCTCCAACCCCAGGGGCCGCAGGATGGGTGGCGGGCTACCCAGCAGGCGATGCCAACTGCTGGCATCGGGGTGCAGCTGGATGCTGCCGTGCTGCAGCAGGCAGCCCCGCTGCCAGCGCTGGGCGCTGCCAATGCGTTTGTGGCCGTCGGCCGTCAGCAGGTCGGCCGCCGTGCTGCGCCCGAAGCAACTGGCCTCGAGCGCCGCTGGCTGGTGTCCGAAGTGCAGGGGCTCCCCCAGGGCGGCAAAGGCTTGCTGCAGCCAGTGGCAGATGGCGCGATAGGCCTGCTGCCGCGTGCTGCGGGGGCTGGGCCAAACCACGGCGTAACACAGGTCCTGGCCGTGCAGCACCGCACCGCCTCCGCTGGGCCGCCGCACCAGGGCTCCGCCTTGCTGGTGCTGCCATTGCAGCCAGGCTGGCGCGAGCTGGTGTTGGTGGTAACCCAACGACAGCGTGGGCTGGCTCCAGCGGTACAGGCGCAGCACCGGTTCACACCGGTCCAGCAGGGCCCCATCGAGGGCCATCTGCCAGCTGCCGCTCAGGGTTGTGAAGGGCAGCTGCACCGCTGCCGTCGGCGATGCTGGCTCGAGTGCCATCGGGACCGCCATGGAGCTCACGCTCTCGAGTCTGCTGCCCCTGGTGCCCCTGGCACTGCTCGGGGGGGTGCTGTCGGGACTGCTGGGCATCGGCGGCGGTCTGATCTTTTCGCCCCTGCTGCTGCTGTTGGGCGTCGGTCCCCATCAGGCGCTGGCGACCAGCAGCCTGGCGATTGTGCTGACCACCTTCGGCGGCTCCTGGAGCCACTTGCGCAGCCGCAGCCTGCCCCTGGGGCCCAGCCTGGCGATCGGCTCGGGCGCAGCGTTCTCGAGTGCGCTGTTCAGCAGCCTGGGGGAAGGCCTCAGCTCCGGGCTGCTGCTGGGCATGCAGGCGGCGATGTATGGGGTGCTGACCGTTGTGATCCGCCCCAGTGCCCTGGTGAGCGAAGCCCACACCACCAGCCCTGCAGCCCCGTGGGCTCTCGCGCTGGTCGGCTTGGTGGCGGGCCTGGCCGGCGGCCTGTTGGGGTTGGGTGGCGGATTGGTGATGGTGCCCCTGATGGTGAGCCTGTTGGGGCAGCCGGTCAGGCTGGCCGTGCGGCTCAGCACCCTGGCGGTGCTGGTGTCGGCCCTGGTGGCGGCTCCCGTGTTCATCAGCGATGGGCGGGGACTGGTGCCCGTGGCCCTGGTGCTGGGGTCGGTGGCTGCTCTGGGGGCGCGCTGGTCGGCATCACGCCTCAACAAGGTGCCTGAACGGGCCATCGTGGCGCTGCTGCGGACGCTGACGGCCCTGTTGGCCCTCGACAGCGGTCGGCGGGCTGTGCTGCTGCCCCTCGGCTGACGCTGCCGGTCTGTCTGCTTAACCCTCGCCCAGCTGTTGCCAGAAGCTGGGGTCGAGTTCATAGCCGAGCACCGCGGCCATCTGCCCCAGGCTCTGGCGGCAGTTGAGGCCGGCCTGGCCGGCCCAGGCGTCCAGCACAAACAGGCGATGGCTGATCCACAGCTCGAGCGCCTCGGGTGCGAAACGCAGCCCTTCGCTGCGGCTGAAGCTGTGGGGCAGCAGCATCGCCACATGGCGGGCTAGCTGCCCGCTGCTGCGCTCGAGCACCATGGGCAGCCAGGGGCAGCAGGCATCGGCCCGCAGGCTCCACAGCCGCAGCTCTGGAAGTTCCGAGAGCTCGCGCGGATCGTCGTCGTGTCGGGGCCACTCGAACTGCAGGGTCAGGGATGCGCCCTGTTCGAGCAGCGTCGGGGTCGGCAGCTGGCGCCAGGCGGCGAGCGGGGCCAGATCAAGCGTGCGCACCTGCTCGGCGCTGATCAGGGCGGTGCTCACGGCGGCCATCAAGAGCTGTAACAGCACTGCGACAGGCCCTCGACCGTAGCCGCCAAGCCCGCAACAATGGGTTTCGTTGCTGCTATTGCCGCCCCGACATGGTTTCTTCCATTACCCAGGCCGAAGTGCTGATCGCCCTCGTGGTGGCCGCCCATGCTGGTGTGCTGGCCGTGCGCCTTTGCTTCAGCCTCTACAAGGCCTGATCGTTTCACCCCCTGAAGCACAGGCCACCCACGGCTTGGCAAGGCCCGGCAGGAGCGCTAAAAGCGTTCCAACCGGGCCTTCGGTGTTTCTGGGGCCCCTCTGAGCACGTTGTCTGTGATTGCCATCGCCCCCCGGACTGCCCACCGCCGCCAGCGTTCGCTGGCCGTTGCTTCTGCTGTTGCGCCGGCCCCAGCGCGGCAGGCGGTGTTCGCCGCTGACGGGCGATTGATCGGCGTCTCCAGCGAGCGTCAGGAACTGCTGTGCAGCCTGATCGGCCTGCTGGTCAAGCTGTCGCTGGTCGGGGTTGTGGCCATCAGCCTGATGCGCCTGGCGGTGGCCTACCAAGAGCGGATGGAGCGCCAGGGTGAGCTCAGCGCCGTGCTGAACCTTGAGGAAGGCAAGTTGGCCAAGGCGCGCGACCGATATGATCGGTTGTTTGTGGTCGATGGTGAGCAGCGGTTGATTCGTGAGCAGAACCAGTGGATCGCCCCCAACCGCCTGCGCGTGGTCTGGACCACCACTCCTTAAGTTGGGTCGCCGCCATTCCGCTCTGCGATGTCCGCCGCTGCCCCTTCTGGATCTGCCGCCGGTGCGGTGCTGATTACCGGAACCACCTCAGGGGTTGGTCTCAATGCCGCCAAGGCTCTGATCGATCGGGGCTGGGGTGTGGTCACGGCCAATCGCGATCCCATCAAGGCCGCCGCTGCCGCCGATGCCCTGGGCCTGCCCAGCGAGCGTCTGCACCACATCCGCATGGATCTGGGTGATCTCGACAGTGTGCGCATTGGCGTCGAGACCTTGGTCGATTCGTTGGGCTTCGGGCTCGATGCGGTGGTGATCAATGCCGCGGTCTACAAGCCCCGGCTCAAGCAGCCCGAGCGCTCGCCCCAGGGCTACGAGATCTCGATGGCCACCAACCATCTGGGTCATTTCTTGTTGATCCAGTTGCTGCTGCCGCTGCTGCAGGCGTCGTCCCACCCTTCGCGCCGGGTTGTGATCCTCGGCACGGTGACCGCCAACTCCAAGGAGCTGGGCGGCAAGATTCCGATCCCGGCACCGGCCGATCTGGGCGATCTGAGTGGCTTCAAGGCCGGCTTCAAGGCGCCGATCGCCATGGCCAACGGCAAGCCCTTCAAGCCCGGCAAGGCCTACAAGGACAGCAAGCTCTGCAACATGATCACTACCCAGGAGCTGCACCGGCGGCTCCATGCCGACACCGGGATTGTGTTCAGTTCCCTGTATCCGGGCTGCGTGGCCGACACGCCCCTGTTTCGCAACGCGCCGCGAGCCTTCCAGACCATCTTCCCCTGGTTCCAGAAGAACATCACTGGCGGTTACGTCAGCCAGCCCCTGGCCGGTGAACGGGTGGCCCAGGTGGTGGCCGATCCGGACTTTGCCGTCTCGGGCGTGCACTGGAGCTGGGGCAACCGCCAGAAGCAGGGGGGCAAGCAGTTCAGCCAGGAGCTCTCCGACAAGGCCAGCAACCCCGAAGTCGCCGCTGGGGTCTGGGATCTGTCGCTGAAGCTGGTGGGCCTGGACTGAGGTGAGCCAATCCCCTGCGCGACCCCGCACCCGGCCGCCGGCGATTCTGGGGATCGGCAAGAACTACGCCGACCATGCCGCCGAGCTGGGCGCCGAGCTGCCCCAGCACCCGGTGGTGTTCTGCAAGAACCCCGCCAGCGTGATCGCCAGTGGCGAGGCGATTCAGCTGCCGCCTGT
>VGQR01000235.1 GCA_016882345.1 Cyanobacteria bacterium K_DeepCast_35m_m2_023 | reverse complement strand
AGGAGTTCCTCAGCTACCGCTGAATAGAAAGCAGCTCCATCACTGGATGAGGGCGATGTGGAGAGGTGAGGTTTGCGCCCGTTCACCACAGGATCTGGCAGGGGAAGCTGGCGAGCTGGGGATCGGCGCTCAGCAGCACGAGCTGCTCCAGTTCGGCCTGGGCGGCCAGCATGCGGTCAAACGGGTCGCGATGGGGCTGGGTGTAGTTCCCGGCGCGGATGGCATGGGCGAGGCCGATCGGCAAGGGTTCAAAGCCATCGGCCTGCAGCAGCGACGGGAACGCGCTGATGGCACTGCTCAGCTCAGGCAGCTTGCCCTTGTGGTGCTTGAGGCTCAACTCCCAGGCTGAAGCGGTGCTCACCAGCACCCTGGCGTTGGGGTTGCTCAGGATGGCCAAAACCGCTGGCGAGAGGCGATCGGGTTCAAACCACCACCACAGCAGCCCGTGACTGTCGAGCAGGAAGCTGCTTTCGATCACAGCGGGCTGCTCTCCCAGTCGGCGAGCTCCTCGGAGGTGAGCGGCTCCAGTAGCGCATCGGGCTGGCTGAGGGGTCCCTGGCTGCGCAGACGTCCGGGGATCCGTCTGGGGGTGGGTGCTTCCAGCGGCATCAGCCGCGCCCAGGGTTTGCCGGCTTTGGCCAGCACGATGGTTTCGCCGGCATGGGCCTGGTCGATCAGCCGCGACAGGTTGGTTTTGGCCTGGTGCACATTGACCAGTCGCATGGGCGCCTGATGTGGTTTTGGTTAGCTTAGGGCTGGACTAAGCCCGCGGCCGCAGCACCAGCCAGATGAACAGCAGCAGGCCGCCGGTGCTCACCACGGTGTAAATCCAGTCGGCGTAGGGCGTCCAGAACAGGGCCAGCAGCGGATGGGGAGCCATGGCCTGGGGACGCCGATGCCTCGACCGTAGGCTCAAGCCTGCGCCCTCGACGGCTTGTGCTCAACCCTTCCCGCATTCGCATCCTGGCGGTGGGCAAGGTGCGCAAGGGCTGGGTGAGCGAGGGGGTGGAGCTCTACCGCAAGCGGCTGCCGGGGCTCGAGATCGTCGAGCTGCGCGATGGCGGCATGGCCCGCGAGGCCCAGGCGATCAGCGCCGAACTGCGCAGCGTCGAGCAGCTGGTGGCCCTCTGCGAGGAAGGCACCACGGTCGACTCGGTGGCCTTTGCCAAAGCCCTGGATGGCTCCGGCTCCGAGCGGCTGGCGTTTGTGATCGGCGGCGCCGATGGCCTGGATCCTGCGCTCAAGGCCCGGGCCCACTGGCGCCTGAGCCTCTCGCCGATGACCTTCCCCCACGAGCTGGCCCGGCTACTGCTGCTGGAGCAGCTGTACCGGGCCCTGTCGATTCAGCAGGGCGGGCCGTACCACCGCGCTGGGGCTTGAGTCAGACCATCACAGGGCCACGCTGGTGCGTTGGACAGGGGCGGGTTGGGCGTCCTGCTCGAGTCCTTCCAGGTGAAAGGCGATGGCGTCACGAATGCGCTCCAGCACTTGCTCGCGGGTGTTCCCCGTGGCCACGCAGCCAGGGAGGTCGGGCACATGGGCCGAAAATTTGCCCTCAGCCTCTTCAATCACAACGGCAAAGGATTGGCTCATGGCAGACGCAGGCCTGATTGTTTGGCAATGCTGTTGAGCGTGCCCGGGGCAAGGTCATCACTGCCCTTACCAGCAACCGTAACGCGACCAGGCCGAGTCGGATGCTTGAACTGGCGGTGGCTGCCCCGCGTCGCGACCAGAAACCAGCCCTCTTGTTCCAGGCGCCTGATGACGTCGAGGATGTTCAAGGTTGCTTGTTTCCATCCCCTGCATTCAGCGTTGACGTGGGCTCACCATCACTACAACCGTGAAACCACGGATTGTTGAGTGGTGGGGGTTCTCCCGTGCAGACGCCCTCAGTGCGTCTCGCTGCTGCCAAGGCCCAGCCTGGCCAGGCTGCGCAGCAAGCGATTGCTGCTTTCGGCCAGATCCCGCAGCTCTTTGAGGGTTTGCTGCAGCACGGGGCGGCTGTCCTTGAGCAGTTCGGTGGCCTGCAGCGAGGCCTGTTCGGCCTGCACGGCGGTGCGATTGGCCTGCTGCAGTGTGCTCCCGAGCACCGGGCCGAGGCCATTGGTCTGGGTCTCGAGGCTGCGTGCGAGTCGGTCGAGTTGAGCCAGGCTGTTGCGGGCATCGCCAAGCAGCTGAGGCATGTCTCTGCCGGTGAGCAGTGCGGTGTGTGCAAAGGTCTGTTGCACCAGCTTCTGGGTCTGGGCCAGCTGGCTGGTCAGGTCGCTGAGGCCCGGTTGCTGCCGGGTGATCAGCTGCAGGGGGGTGGAGGAGCGCGATCGGTCCCTGACGGGATGTAGATCAGGACTGATCACCACATAGCGTTCGCCGATCAACCCGTCCTGGTTGATGCTGGCGCCGCTTCCGGGGCCGATGAAGCGGGCGTAGCGCGGCTCCAGCTTCAGTGATGCCAGGCAGTGGTGTGGTGAGTCTTGATGGTGCTGATCTGCGCCAGTACCCGCTTGCCCAGTTGCGCCAGGCGGTGTCTTATGTGTCGGAACTGCCGGGCGTGCTGCCAGGCACGCTGCGGGAGAACCTGTTGCTGGCCAACCCCTTGCTCAGTGACAGCGTCCTGGAGCAAGGTCTGCGGGACCTGGCTCTGGATGAACTCCTGGAAGGCAAGGGACTGAACCGCTTGATCCGCTTGCAGGGGCCTGATGCTCTGATGGCCCATCAGCTGCAGGGCGTGGCGCTGTGCCGAGCCCTGATCAAGGAATCGTCGATCCTGCTGTTGGATCAGCCGTTGAACCGTTTGACCCCTGCCAGCAAGGCGGCTCTGCTGCAACAGCTGCAGCGCCGCCGCGCTCAGCAAACCACGCTGGTCGCAGCAGATCAGCCCGAGCTGCTGCAGATCGCCGATCGGATCGTGGTGCTCAAAGACGGCACGGTTGCCTTCAGTGGCACACCAGCAGAGTTGCTGGCAGCGCAGCAACAATGAGTCCCCCACTGCGCTATGGCGCCTTGCCTTGTTGACCTGAATTCTCGCCAAGACTGATTGCGTGCCATGACTGATCCGACCCCTCAGAGCAACTCGACGGACAACGCACCGGACCAAACTGAGCAGAGCGATGATTCGCTCTGGCAACAGGGCAGCGCTGATCCCCAGCAACAGAGTCGTCTGCGCGATTCGCTCTATCTCGAATCAGGACAGGTGCCCGTCAGCATGTTGCGCTGGCTGCAGGGAACAACGGCAGTGCTGGCCGGATCGATCGTGGTTTCAGCCCTGATCCCGATTCAGGACTATGTGGTGGCTTCTGGAGAAATTGAACCGGCTGGTGAAATCCAGAAGGTGCAGCATCTTGAAGGTGGCATCATTCGCGAACAGTTGGTCTCTGAAGGTCAGCGGATCAAGAAAGGGCAGATCCTGCTCAAGCTGGATCCCGGTCAGATCGGCTCCCAGGAGCAGGAAACCGCCACGCGGATCACCAACCTCACCCTCGAGCAGCGTGAACTGCGTCGTTCGCTTGGCGACGTACCGATGAACGCCGGCAAAAACACACCGACAGCAGCGTCTGAAGAAGTAGAACGTGCCTTCAGAGATGTGCAGTTGGAGAAGAGCAAGGAGTACCAGCGCCAGTTGGCGTTGTCGCGTCAGCGTGTGGCCACGATGCAGGCCAAGCGGCGTGAATACCTCGATGAGGTAGCCCTGCTCAAACAGCAGATGAAGGCCTACTCCTCCCTGGATCGCTCCGGCGCCATCGCCCATAACGATGTGCTGGAGGCTCAGCGCCGGATTGCCGCGACTGAAACCCAACTCGCTGAGCTGGATGGTCAGATCGCCGAAGCTCAGATTGCCATGAACGAGTTGCGCGCCAAGCTGCGCATGGACACCTACGAGCAGCTCGCCAAGGTGACCGGCGAAAAGGCGCAGCTGCAGAGCGTCATGGGCCGTCAGCTTGGCGAACTGGAACGCCTTCAGGTGCGCTCACCTGTCGATGGTGTCGTCAAGTCCTACAGCGTCAAAACCATGGGTGGTGTGATCGCCCCCGGCAGTGTGGTGGCTGAGGTGGTGCCGGTTGGTCAACGGCTTGAGGCTTTCACCCGGGTGAATCCCAAGGACATCGGCAACGTAGGGCCTCCTGAATAAGGGCAGATCAGTTGCGCTGCAGTGGATCTGAGCCATTACTGGCGGTAAAATGTCTGCGAATGGGCCCAAATGTGCCCAA
>VGQR01000234.1 GCA_016882345.1 Cyanobacteria bacterium K_DeepCast_35m_m2_023 | reverse complement strand
CGGGACGCCCTCCGGCCTAGGCTGTACAGAGGCGATGTACAAGACATGACACAGGTCTCCGTGTCTCACCTGCGCCAGCACTTGCCCGCTTACCTCAAGCGCGTGCAGGAGGGGGAGCCCATCCAGATCACCTCCCGCGGCCGCGTGATCGCCCGGTTGGAAGCCGAGCACGACCCCGCGCAGGCCGCGCGCCAGTGGCTGGAAGAGCTCAACGGCCGCGTATCGCTGGTGGATGTGGTGTCGCCGCTGGAGCCAGACCTGGCTGATGCCGCCTGGAGTGGCGATGCCGACCATCTGTGACACGCACATCCTGCTGTTTTGGGCCCACGAGCCTGAACGGCTCACCTCAACGGCTCGGGATGCGCTTGAGAAGGGGCTCAAGCATGGCGAGTTGGCCATCGCCGACATCACACTCTGGGAGCTGGCCCTGTTGCATGAACGCGGGCGGCTGGTGTTGCCAGCGGATGTCACAGCCGATTACTACCTGAAGCAGCTGCTCGCAGCCCTGCGGCTGCAGATTCTGCCCATCACACCAGACATTGCGCTGTTATCGCGCAGTGGTTTGTTTGTGCACGGCGATCCGGCTGATCGTCTGATCGGTGCAACGGCCCTGCAGCTGGGGGCACCGTTGATCACGGCCGACGCCAAACTGCGTGCCTTGCCTGACTTGCACAGTGTCTGGTGATTCGCACGAAGGGAAGCCCAAAGCACGGATGTGCAGAGCAGGGTGGCTAACAACAACAGAGCAAGTCCCCCCGTGGCAGAGGTTGAGCTCCAGCAACGCCTCCTGGCTGACTTGCATCAGTTCGCGGTTCCCCGCCATGCCCGTTGGGATCCGCTGGGGCTGATGAACGTGCGCCAGATCCTCAAGGAGCGTCTGGGGAGCCTGGGTGAGCTGGAGTAGCACAGCTTCTCCCGGGCTGGAGAAGCAGGGGTGAACCTGATTCTCAAGCTGCCGGGGCGCCAGCCCAGGCTCAAGCCCCTGTTGGTTGGCGCCCATTACGACGGCCCGCTGCACTCCCCTGGCGCCGACGACAACGCCAGTGGCGTGGCGGCCCTCCTGGAACTGGCGCGGCGTTGGGCCCAGCAACCGCCCCGCAGGCCGGTGTGACTGGTGGCCTTTGATCGGGGGGATGGGGAATGGTGGGCAGCGAGGCTCTGTCGGATGAGCTGAATGGCAGCGGGCAGGATCTGAAGTTGATGGTGAGCCCCCATCAGGCCGGCGCTACACCTGCAAGCAGATCGGTTCCTATGCCCAGGCCCAGATGTTGCTGCGGCAAGGGCACACCTATCTCGACGGGGATGGCGATGGAGAAGCCTGTGAAGTGCTCAGAGGCTGAATCCACGCAGTGAGCGAAGGATCCATGGCTGAGGAACAACAACGTTTTTGAGATCAGGTGCTTGAGAAGGCAAAAGGTCTTTAGAGCAATCTGCTCCACTCAAACCGCCAAACCCATCACCGGCAGCCAGGCCGCCGGGATCTCGTGCTCCAACCGCCAGCGAATCGCCATCGGGCGCTCACCCTCGTGACTCTCGTAGACGGCAAAGCCCAGGCACGCAAACGGCTCTGTGATGGCGCCCTGTTTTCGCTGCTCCCGCACAAAGAGCAACACCCGTGAACCACCAGTCACGTAGCGCTGGCCTGTGGGGGAGGACGCCGTGGTGGTGCTTTGGCTTTCCCAGTGGAAAAGGCGGGGGCCGAGGGCCAGGTCGCGATAGCGGGTGGACGGGGAGAAAAGGGCCTCGCTCTTTTTGAGGGTCACGAACAGCAGGTCACACTGGCTGGGTTCATGCCAGAGCACGCCTTCACGGTGAATCCACGGTGCGTCATCACTGAGGACGCCAAAAGCTGCTTCGATTTCGGCGCGGCTGTAGTGGCCGTGCACGCGAAGCGGCACAGGGAGCACCCAAGGAAGTGGGTGCAGGCGGTGATCAGCCCTGGCGGCAAGGAAGACAAGCAGCTGGCGCAGTTCGTCGCGCCAGGCGCCGGCTTGCCAGAGCACAGCCAGGGCGTCGGGAAGCGGACGCCACTGGCGGCCTGTGCCGAACAGCTGAGCTGTGAGCATCAACCACTGACGGCGCTCGCGTTCTCCCATGGTGAGCGGATCCGGCGGGGCAGGTTCAGACAGGGCGGCGGCGAGGGCACGCAGACGATCAGGATCGTCGCCGTGGAGCAGGCCAGAACCGATGGAGCGGCTGAGCCGCTCTTCCTCCGGATGGTGCCCATCGCGAAGCCACCCCAGCTCACGGCGCAGGGCTGTGAATGAGACGCCGCGGATCCCGTAGAAGTCGACCGGGTCCATCGCGAGCGCCTCGAGCCAATCGGCGAGACCGCTGGCGGCCGTGATCTTTCCCTCAGCCGCAAGGGCGCGGAGCTCCTCGAGCAGCTGGGGGCGTCGGCTGGGTAGGCACTGGCGCAGATTGGCCAGCACCCGCTCACTTGCCACGCGATCAAGGACCAACCGGCACCCCGGGGGGAGGAATGGAAAGCCCTGAGCCAGCTGCTCCTGCAGTTGGCGCCGGCTGCAGCCAAGCAAGGCGCGATAGCGCAGGTCGAACCGGAAGCGGCGGTGCTGCTGGCCGATGAAGTCGAGCACCGTGAGACAACTTTTGCCGGTGTCGGGCGAAAGGCGCAACCCACGACCGAGCTGCTGAAGGAACACCACGGCGCTCTCAGTGGGGCGCAGCAGCAGCACGGTGTCGATCGAGGGAATGTCGAGTCCCTCGTTGAACAGATCCACCGCAAAGAGGATCTGCAGCTCACCAGCGTGAAGGCGGCGCAAGGCCTCCCGGCGCTCGTCGCTGGGGGTTGAGGCATCGAGGGACTCGGCCTGAAGGCCAACGGCGCGGAAGCGCTCAGCCATGAAACGGGCATGCTCCACGCTCACGCAGAAGCCCAGAGCGCGCATCCTCTGAGGCTCGGCGACCGTCTTCTCCAGTTCGCTGAGGATCAGCGCGACGCGACGGTGGTCGCCGGTGTACAAGTTGCTGAGCTCAGCAGGCACATAACCACCCCGGCGCCACTCCAGGGAGGAGAGGTCCGTGGTGTCGGCGACGGCGAAGTAGTGAAAGGGCGCAAGCAGCCCCTGATCGAGGGCGGTCCAGAGACGCAGCTCCGCAGCGATACGACCGCCAAACCAATGGAGGATGTCGAGCCCGTCGGCACGCTCGGGGGTAGCGGTGAGGCCAAGCAGCAGCTGGGGCCGCAAGTGGCCGAGCCAGCGGCGATAGCTCGAGGCAGCCGCGTGGTGGAACTCATCCACGATCACCACAGCGAAGCGATCAGCAGGGATCTCGGCCAGATCGCGCTGGGCGAGTGACTGGACAGAGGCGAACACATGCCGCCACTGGCGCGGCAGTTCGCCATCCACATAGAGCTCGCCGAAGGCCGGGTCGCGCAACACCTGGCGGAATGTGGCCAGGGCCTGCTGCAGGATTTCCTTGCGGTGAGCAATCAAGAGCAGCGGCGGCGGCTCGGCTGCGGGGAACTGCTCAGGGAAATCGCTGTGCAGGCGGGCTACGTCGAACGCGGCCAGCACCGTCTTGCCCGTACCTGTGGCAGCCACCACCAGGTTGTGCCAGCGGTCATGGACCGTGCGCTCGGCTGCCAGGGCTTCGAGCATCTCGCGCTGGTAGGCGTAGGGCCGCAAGTTGAACCACGCCGGCGCCGAATCGCCCCTGGCGTCGTCCACCCCCCGGGCCACAGCAAGTTGGTGATCTATGCGAGCTTGTTGATCTGGCGTGGCGGCATAGGACTCGAACTCGCCCTCCTCCCAGTAAGCGTCAAAGGTGGACTGAAACTTGGCCACCATCGCCGGCGTCTCCAGGGCGGCCAAACGCACGTTCCACTCCAGCCCGTCGAGCAGGGCTGCAGAGGAGAGGTTCGAGGAGCCGATGTAGGCCGTGCTGGTTCCACTCGCACGGTGAAAGTGCCAAGCCTTGGCATGGAGCCGGGTACGGCGCGTGTCGGTACTGATCCGCACGTCGGCGCCGTGCTCCGCGAGCCAGTCGAGTGCTTTGCGATCGGTGGCGCCGAGATAGGTGGTCGTGAGCACCCGTAGGGATCGCCCGGCCGCCAAGTACTTGGCGAGCACCGGTTGCAGCAACCGCAGGCCACTCCACTTGATGAAGGCGCAGAGCAGATCGATGCGGTCAGCAGAGGGCACTTCTGCCTGCAAGGCCAGCCCCACACTGGGCTCGCTGGGGGCGTTGA
>VGQR01000233.1 GCA_016882345.1 Cyanobacteria bacterium K_DeepCast_35m_m2_023 | reverse complement strand
GAAGCGGCGCCCCTGCCCCACAGGGGCATCGTTACTGCCCTGAAGAACAAAGCGCAGCACATGGGTCAGGCGATGCGTCAGCGACGTGCCGCCCTCTTGCAATAGCAGTGTGCCATCGACATTGCGCTGGAGCTGACCGTCGTCAACGGTGAGCAGGTAGTCGACGGTGATGCTCTGATCGGCGCGCAGATGATCGAGCAGCCCGTTGTCGAGATTGAACGTCCAATGGACCGTGCCGCCCGCCGCGACGGTCTCGACACCAGCGCCCTGGAGCACCAGGGCCCGCAGCAGCGCCTCACGCAGCTCGGGGGTGATCTGGGCGTTGGAGCTGGCGGTGATGCCGTCGAGCGCCATCGTGGTGCGGATGGCACCAAAGCGGTCGGGCTGCAGGATCTGCAGCTGGCCGCTCTGGCGCAAGCG
Organism: Cyanobacteria bacterium K_DeepCast_35m_m2_023; assembly: GCA_016882345.1. Next base: position 3,798 of record VGQR01000233.1, on the reverse strand, counting down.
CCCGTTGCTGTCGAGGCCGCTGTCCTCGCGCAGGGCCACCACAAACGGATCGGGCACCACGGTGATGGGGCGGTTGGCATCGCGCACCGTCAGGGTGGCGCCGGCGTTCAGGCTGGCGCCGCTGGCCAGGCTCAATTGACCGCCGTTGCTGCTGCTACCCAGATCGAGGCTCAGGTCGCTGCCGCTGCGCAGCGCGCCTTGAACGCTGAGGTTCTGGTTGCTGGTGCGCAGGCTGGCGCTGTCGGCAGCATCGAGCTGACCCAGGCCCACACCGTTGCCGCTGGCCGCCTGCAGGTTGAGGTGGACCGTGTCGCTGCCGCGCTCATCGACGATCCGCACCTCGGGGATTGACGTGTAACCCGTGCCCCCATCGACGAGGGTGATGGCGCTGAGGCGGCCCTGGGCATCGACCATCGCCGTGGCTGACGCATTGGTGCCGCCACCACCGATCAATTGCACCCCCGGCGGGATCAAGGGGTTGTAACCCTGGCCTGCGTTGCCCACGGCAATTGCGGTGATCGCGCCGCTGCTGTTGCGCTGGGCCGTGGCTGTGGCGCCGCTGCCAGGGCTGGCACGCAACGCGTCGATCTGGTTGCTGCGCACCTGCAGCGGCTGGTCGGGCTCGCCCAGCGCCAACCCCTGCAGCAGGCCCACCCGGCCGCTGCCGCTGATGTGGATGTTGGCCTCACTGCTGCCGGCGGCCAGGCCGTTGCGCAACTGGCCGTTGCCGCTGACGACATTGACGACGCCATTGCTGCTGGTCAAGCGGGAGAGGGTGAGATCGCCCTGGCTGTTCAGGCTGAGGTCACCGCTGCTGGCGAGGCTGGCGAGCGGCGCCATCGTGAGGCTGCCCTGGCTGACCCGCAGGTTGGCGCGGCCGGTCTGCAGGTTGCCCGTGAGCTGCAGGCTGCTGCTGACGGCCAGGTCTAGGTTGCCGCCCACGCTGGCCTGCGCCACGCGCAGCGCGCGCTGGTTGCGCAGAACGGCCTCACCGCCGGCCTGCAGCGCCGAGATCTCGGCCACCATCAGCTCGAGCCCATCACTGGCGCTGCCGATGGCGGCCGCAGCGCTGAGGCTCACCAGGGTGGCGGCGCTGCCCTGCAGGTTGAGCCGATCGCCGTTGGCATCGAGCAGGCTGCCGCCGCTGCTGGCCAGGCGCAGGGGGCTGCCGGTGCTGCTGATCTGACCCAGGCTGATGGTGCCGGTGGCCTCCAGATCCAGGGCTGCGGTGCTGATCAGACTGGCGTCGGCATCCATGGTGAGGGCGCCGCTGTGGCGCCACACCAGCCCGCCCACCAGCCCACTGCCGTTGAACTGCAGGGTGCTCGCCTGGCTTTGCAGGTCGAGCAGTTGGCCGGCAGAGGCTAGGCCGCTGAGTTGCAACGCCGAGTTGCCGCTGGCACCGCGCAGCTGCAGGTAACCGGCGCCGCTGCTGAGGCTGAGGCCGTCGATGACGCCAGCCACCAGATCGAGCCGGTCGCTGGCGCTGCCAATGCTGCCGGCGGCCAGGCGCAGGCTGCCGCTGCCCTCAATGTTGGCCTGCTCGGCGCCGTTGACCACACTGGCCAGGCCATCGCGCAGGGCGCCGCCGGCGGTGATGCTGAGGCTGCCGCTGCCGAACTCGACGCGGCCCAGCGCAATGGCACCGCCGGCGACCAGGCTGCTGTCGCCGCTCGTCACCAGACGGGAGCCGGCGCCAAAGCGCAGCTCACCCGGCACGCTGACGCTGGCGTTCAGCCCCGTGGCGACCGCTTCGAGCTGCAGGTTGCCGCGATCGGCTTCGAGCCTCAGGGTGCCATTGGCGGCGCTGAGGGTCTGCAGCCGGCCGGTGCTGCTGCTGCCCTGCAGCAGCGTCAGGGCCAGATCGCCGCCCGCCGCCTGGGCGTTGATCGCTCCGGCGGCGCTGACCTCGATGTCGCCGCTGGCGTTGGCGCTGCCGATGCTGCCGCCGGCCGAGAGGCTGAGGCTGGCGCTGCTGCTGCCAAGGCTGATCAGGGCGGCCTCGCTGGTGGCGGTGCCATCAACAATCGAGCCACCCGCCTGCAGGCTGATCGCACCGCTGCGGCTCAGCAGGGCCGCGAGCTGCAGATCACCGCTGGCGTTCAGGCTCAGGTTCGCGGTTGTTTCGAGGCTACCGCCGCTCTGCAGCAGGCGGCCGGCGCTGACCTGCAGGTCAGCGCTGCCGGCTTCGATGCGGCCAGCGAGAACCAGATCACCCTGCAGCTGGCTCCAGCGCAGGGCGCTGCCGCTGGCGGCCGTGTGCAGCGTGGTGCCGCTGCTGGCGCGGATGGCAATGCCGGTGCCCGTGCTGAGGCCGCTCTCGAGACGGGCCACCGTTGGCGCATCGAGGGCAAAGTCGCCCAGCGTCTGACTGCCGCCGATGCGTCCGGCCACCGCCAGGGTCAGGGCGCCACCCCTGACCAGCAGGGCGGGCGTGCCGTCGCTGCTGTCGATGTCGAGCACCGCGCCGCCGCTGGAGCTGATCAGCACCGGACCATTGAGCGCTTCAACGCGGTCGAGTTCGATGTCGCCGCTGGCGATCAGCGTGATGCCGCCCTGACTGCGCAACAACGGTTGGACGGCAGCGTTGCCGTTGACGCCAGGGCGCTGCAGGATGCGGCCGTTGGCGACGATCAGGCGCACCGAACCGGCCTCGATCACGCCATCGAGTTGCAGATCGCCGCTGGCGACATCGAGCACCAGAGCACCCGTGGTGCTGATGCCGCTGAGGATTGGATTGCTGACGCCGATGTAGCTGGCGCCGCTGCTGGTGGCGAGGGCGGCGATGCGACCCACGGCCAGATCGATGTCACCGTTGCCGGCTGAGCCAAAGCTGCCGGCCTGCACCGTCAACGTGCCGGTGGTGGTGACATTGGCCAGCTCCTCGCTGCCGGCGCTGAGCAGGGTGAGCCCATCGCTGATCGCCCCCAGGCTCTGCAGGCTGATCAGCTGGCCGCTACCGGGCGTGGTGGCGCCAAACAGCTGGGTGAGGCTGATGCCGCCATCGGCGTTGATGCTGATGGTGCCGGTGCTGCTGAGGCTGCTGCCGGCCGCCATCGTCAAGCTGCCGCGGCTGTCGATGGCGACGCTGCTGGCCGTCACCGGGGTCAGCAGCGTCAGGTTGCGGCTGCCGCTCAGGGCCAGTGCCCCGCCCACACTGAAGCCGCCGGACGTGCTGTTGCCCAGGTTGGTGCTGCCGCTGCCGTTGAGCTCGAGGGCGGCGGCGCCGCTGCTGTCGAGCAGCAGCGTGGGCGTGTCAAGCCGCAGCAGGGCGCTGCTGGTGCCCAGTGCCGATGCCGCCAGGCTGACGCTGCCACCGCTGCCACCGCTGCCGGCGCTGATCAGGCTGCTGGCGGCCGCGCGCTGCAGGGTGATGCCCGCTGCCTGCACCGTGACACTGCCGGCGCTGCTGCTGGTGCCGGCGCTCAGGTTGGCCAGAGTGCTGTCACCGCCGGCATTGAGGATGAGGTGGGCGCCGGCGCTCAGGCTGGCTGATGGGGTCATGGTCAGGCCGCTCGCGGCGCTGAGGGTCAGGTTCTGGGCCGCGTCGATCTGCCCCAGCCCTGTGGTCACGGTGCTGTGCAGACGCAGATCGCCGGCGCTGCTCAGCCGCGCCAGGGTTGGCGCTACCACGTCGAGATCGGCGCTGCTGAGCCCGGCGGCCAGACCGCTGGCAGTGGTTTCAGCGGTGGATTGGCTGTCGCCGGCCCGCAGGGTGAGGGCCAGGTTGCCGGCGCCCGACACCAGGCTGACGGCCCCGCCGCTGAGCACGTTGGCGTCTTCAGAGCTGCTGGTGTC
>VGQR01000232.1 GCA_016882345.1 Cyanobacteria bacterium K_DeepCast_35m_m2_023 | reverse complement strand
GCCTACCAGGTTGTCGGCCCAAAGGCCAAAGCCAGCGTTGTTGTAAGCGCTGATGCAGTGAAACAGGGCAGCCCATAGCCGTGCGCCCCGGTTCTCGATGTCGCTGAAACCGAAGCTGTAGAGGATCACGGTGCCCAGCCCAATCAGACAGCTGGCGGTGATCAGGATGCGGTGAAAGGTGGGGCCGATGCCGCCAACGCCAAATTCATCGAGGGCCCGGCCTTTGTCGAGGCGCTGACGCAGGCCGCTGCGCCCTTGCACAAAGCCTTGCAGAAAGGTGGTGATCGCCATCAGTCCCAGGCCGCCGACCATGATCAAGGCAGCCAGGGCAACCTGGCCGATCGGCGTCAGGTCGCGGCTCACATCGATGATCGACAACCCGGTCACGGTGATCGCCGAGGTGACCGTGAACAGGGCTTGCCACAGACCGACGGCGTCGGTCGAACACAGCGGTGAGGCCAGGATCACGGTTCCCGCCGCAATCACCAGCAGGCCCGTGACAGCGGTGAACTGCGGCACGGTCAGCCGGTGTCGCCAATGCTGCAGGCGGCTCCAGCCAAAGGGTGGGGCGGTGGGGCGACTCATGGCAATCAGTCTGCAGGCCCGCTACCGCCCCAGTGAAGAGGGCCTGGGCAGCACACTGTTCCAGCGCATCGATTGGTCTCTGCCCTCCCGAGCCCCATTGAGATCTAACTCTGTTTCGTTCACCAGCGAGGGATTGTGGTGATCGTTGAGCGTCATCAAACCGGCGGCCGTCAGTCCAAACAGGCCGATCAGCCCGATGGTCAGCAGTTGACTTCGTCGGCTGGCGGGGCGGATCCTGACCTCGAGCTGCACTTGCTCGAGGGCACAGTCCGAACAGATCAGGCGGCCGTTTCTGCCCCTGCCCACCTTGGTGACCATGCGGCAGCCACAACGGGGGCAGGCCATGGGGCGGTACAAGGCAGAGATTCATCTTCGCACCGCTGCTGGCCTCACTGCTGGGGCGAGCCGTTGTAGAGGGTCTGCAGCACGGTGCGGCCGTCGGTCGAGACGCGGATCGTCGTCTGCAGCGTTGGTGCGATGTTCAGCTGTTGCCAGCCCGGGGCCCCACCAAGAAAGCGGAACACATAACCGTTCTGATCGTTGCTGATCAGGCAGGGATTGGTCAGCTTGGTGGTTTCAAACATGCACTTGGCCGGGTTGTAGACCCCCAGGCCGCCATTGAGGTTGATCGCCGCATCGCGGGCGGTGTTGATCGCCCGCACCTGGCTGTCGGGGACCAGACCCTGGGCTTGCAGGGAGGCGGTGCCACAGGTGAGCACAGCGGCAGTGCACAGCGTCAGCAGCGAACGATGGGCCATGAATGGTCGGATGTGAAGCACGGTGCCATTAGTTTGTCCGCCTTGCTGCCCTTGGCCAGGGACTGATGCAAACCGCAGCGCTTAGGCGGGCTGGGCGTTGCTACCGCCATTGATCTCCTGCAGGCGGGAGCGCCGTTGGCTGTCCAGATGCTCGACGTGCTTGCGTTCGTTGTAGTAAAGCGCCTGAAACTGCAGCGCATCCCGGTTGAGTTCGGCAAACAGGGCCTCGATGCGGCTCTCCATGTCGAGGCCCGGGTTGCTGAGTTCGCTGGCGATGGCCGCCTGGGCCTCAGCGGCACCGGGACCATCCTGCTGACTCTCGAGCAGCCGGGCGATGCAGCGCTCGAGGGTCTCGAGGCGCTGGCTGCTCCAGGCATCGAGCAGGTGGCGGCAGCGTTTGAGGCTTTTCTGTCGCTCGAGGGTGGCGGCGGCGCCGCGCAGTTGCAGCAGGGGCTGGGCTAGGGCGGTGCGCTGCACCTCGCTGGGTTCGAGCAGGGGGGTCAGCCGGCTGAGCAACTCGTTCTGCTCGACCAGCAGCTGGTCGGTCAGCAAGCGCGGCAGGTCCAGGTCCTCGAGCCCTTGGCCGCCGTCGCTGCCGCGGCTGATGGCCTCGAGCCGACCTGCGCCCAGGTTGTCTTCTTCGAGGGCGCTGATGGCCGCCCACAGCAACCGGTGGTGCTGCAGGGCAAAGTCCTCGAGCTCGCGCCGGTGCAGTTCCTGGCGGATCGCCGCCCGTTGGGGACCGCAGTGCAGATAGAGCCGCAGGATCTCGGCCTCGGCCCGTTCGCGAACCCCGGCTTCGCCAGGACCGTCCCAGCGGTTGGAACGGCCATGCCAGCGTTGGCCCTTGACCTGTTGGCGCAGATCCTCTTCCAGCTGCAGGGCCATGCGGGCCTGCCCCCCCGCCAGTCGCTCGGCCACCTGTTGCAGGTAACGGCTGCGGATGGCGCTGGCCGGCAGCTTGCCCAGCAGCGCCACGACCCCGGTCACGGCCTGCTGGAACGCGTCCGAGCGGTTCAGGTCTCGGCCAGCCAGCACCTGCTCGATCTGCCAGTCGAGCCAGAGGGGGGCCTGGTCGAGCAGGCCGCGGTAGTCGCCGGCCCCGTGCTGTTTCAGGTAGTCGTCGGGGTCCTTGCCGGCGGGCAGCTGCAGCACCCGCAGCTCGAGCTGGCCCTGCAGCGCCAGTTGCTCGGCTTCGCCGATGGCCCGCTGGGCGGCCCGCACCCCTGCCCCATCGGCATCGAAGTTGAGGATGATGCGCTTGCTCTCGCAGCAGCGGCACAGCTGGGTGATCTGCTGGCTGCTCAGGGCCGTTCCCAGGGCCGCCACTGCATTGGTGATGCCGGCGGCATGCAAGGCGATCACATCGAAATAGCCCTCGACCACCACGGCCCGGTCTTCGCGGCGGATGGCGTCGGCGGCGCGGTCGAGCCCGAACAGGTGCTTCCCCTTTTCGAACAGCTCGGTTTCCGGTGAGTTGAGGTATTTGGGTTCGCTGCCATCGAGGCTGCGGCCGCCAAAGCCGATCACCCGACCCTGGCGGTCCTTGATCGGCACCATGAGGCGCCCGCGGAAGCGGTCGTAAAAGCCGTCGCCCCCTTTGCGGGGCACCACCAGTCCGGCGGCCTCGAGCAGGGTCGGACTGAGACCTTCGACCTGCTGCAGATGCTGCAGCAGGCCATCCCAGCGGTCGGGCGCAAAGCCCAGCTCGAAGGCCTCGATCGTGGCGGCCTTGAGGCCGCGGCTCTGCTGCAGGTAGGCGAGCGCGTCCTGGCCGTCGGGGCTGCGCAACTGGCTGCGGTAAAAGCCATTGGCCAGCGTCAACACACGCTGCAGCTGGTCGCGGCGCGACAGTTGTTGCCGCAGGCGCTCCTGCTGGGGGCCGTCGAGGGTCTCGATCGGCAGCTGGTACTTGCGCGCCAGCTCCAGCACCACATCGCTGAAGCTGAGGCGCTGCAGTTCCATCAAGAACTTGATCGCGTTGCCGCCCGCACCGCACGAGAAGCAGTAATAGAACTGCTTGGCCGGTGACACCGTCATCGACGGCGACGTGTCGTCGTGGAAGGGGCAGACGCCGACGAATTCGCGGCCCTTTTTCTTGAGCACCACGTGCTCACCCACCACATCGACAATGTCGGCCCGCTCTTTGACGGCCTCGATCGTGCGGGGGTGCAGGCGGGGCAGATTCACGGGGCTGGGCCTGGTCGATCGCGTTCGCCTGGACCATGCTGCCTCGCCGGCCGAACGGCTGCACGCCGCCGCCGGGGCAGGTGATGGCCGGGGGCGAGTGCTTCGATGGGCCCATGACCTCTGCCCAGTCCCTGCCTGCCGTGCTGGCCATGGTTGCCAGCGCCTTTGCCTTTGCCCTGATGGGGGTCTGCGTCAAAGTGCTGGAAGGGCGCATCCCCGTGGCCGAGGTGGTGCTGGCGCGGGCCGTGGTCAGCCTCGCCCTCAGCTGGTGGCTGCTGCGCCGCAGGGGTGTTCACCCCTGGGGGCAGCGCCGGGGCCTGTTGGTTTGGCGTGGGGTGATCGGCACGGTCGCGTTGCTGTGCGTGTATCAGGCCATCGCCCTGATGCCCCTGGCCTCGGCGACGGTGCTGCAATACAGCTACCCCACCTTCACCGCCCTGTTGGCGTGGTTGATGCTGGGCGAGCCGATTGGCAAACGGGTGGTGCTGGCGGTGGCCGTGGGCTGGCTGGGTGTGCTGTTAATCGCCCAGCCCCAGCTCATCTCCACCGCGGCTGCGGCGCCCCTGGAGCCCTGGGCGGTGGCGGTGGCGTTGGTCGGAGCCCTCAGCACGGCGCTGGCCTATGTGAGCGTTCGCTCCCTGCGTCACAGCGAGCATCCGCTGGTGATCGTCTATTATTTCCCCTTGGTGGCG
>VGQR01000231.1 GCA_016882345.1 Cyanobacteria bacterium K_DeepCast_35m_m2_023 | reverse complement strand
CTTCGGCGGCGGCGATCGGGTGGTGGTGCTGCAGCGCAGTCCGTTCTGCAACCAGTGTCCGGCCGAACTGGCCGAGCAACTGGAAGCCTGCTTACCGCTGATCCCCGCCAGCTGCCATCTGGTGCTGGTGAACAGCGGTAAGCCAGATGCACGCCTGCGCACCACCAAGGCGCTGCAAAAGCTGGTGAAGGCCGGGGAGGCGCGGGAGCAGAGCTTCCAGTTGCCGGCGGTGTGGGATGGCGCCGGCCAGATCGAGCTGGTGCAGCGCACCGCACGGGAGCTGGGGCTACAGCTGGAACCCGCCGCCGCCGAGGCGCTCAGCGATGCGATCGGCAGCGACAGTGCCCGTCTGGCCAGCGAGCTGGAGAAGCTGGCGCTCTATGTGGGCGCACAGCCGGGCAACAAGGGGCCGCAACCACCGATCACCGCCGCGGCCGTGCAGGCCCTGGTGGGCAGCCACGCCACCAATGCCCTGCAGGTGGGCGATGCCCTGCTGGCAGGCCATCCGGCAGAAGCCGTGGCGCTGGTGGATGCTCTCCTCGCTGCGAATGAGCCAGCCCTGCGAATCGTGGCCACCCTCTGCGGGCAGATCCGCGGCTGGCTCTGGGTGAGCCTGCTGGATCAACAGGGCGAGAGCGATGTGAACGCCATCGCCAAGGCCGCCGGCATCGGCAACCCCAAACGCATCTACGTGATGCGCAAGCAAATTCGCGGCCGCAAGCCGGCCCGCTTCCTGGCGCTGCTGCGCCAGCTGCTCGAGGTGGAGGCCGCCCTAAAACGGGGTGCCGATCCCGGCGATGCCTTCCGCGACGGCTTTCTGTTGGCACCTTGAGGCCACGTAGGACAATCAGCCGTTAACGCTGTATCCGCGCCGGCCCGGCGCTGCTCCCCATGGCCCTGCTGGTCCAGAAGTTCGGCGGCACCTCCGTGGCCGATGTGGAGCGGATCCAGGCGGTAGCCCAGCGCATCGCCAACAGCCGCCAGGCGGGCAACGATCTGGTGATCGTGGTGTCGGCCATGGGCCACACCACCGATGAGCTCACGGGGCTGGCCCGCGCCATCAGCAGCAACCCGCCCCAGCGGGAGATGGACATGCTGCTGGCCACCGGGGAGCAGGTGTCGATCGCGCTGCTGGCGATGGCCCTGAACGCCCTGGGGGTGCCGGCCGTGTCGATGACTGGCCCACAAGTGGGCATCCTCACCGAATCCGCCCACGGCCGCGCCCGCATCCTTGAGGTGCGCACCGATCGGCTGCAGCGCCTGCTGGGCGACGGCAACGTGGTGGTGGTAGCCGGCTTCCAGGGCACCAGCAGCGGACTGAGCGGACTGCCCGAAATCACCACCCTCGGCCGCGGCGGCTCCGACACCTCAGCTGTGGCCCTGGCAGCGGCCCTGGGCGCCGATGCCTGCGAGATCTACACCGATGTACCAGGGGTTCTCACCACCGACCCGCGCAAGGTGGCCGATGCCCAGCTGATGGACACGATCACCTGCAACGAGATGCTGGAGCTGGCCAGCCTCGGCGCCGCCGTGCTGCACCCGCGGGCCGTGGAGATCGCCCGCAACTACGGCGTGCCGCTGGTGGTGCGCTCCAGCTGGAGCGACCAGCCCGGCACCCTGCTCACCAGCGACGCCGCCAGCCGCCGCGGCAGCGGCGAGGGCCTGGAGCTGGGCAAACCCGTGGATGGCGCCGAGCTCGACACCGATCAAGCCGTGCTGGCCCTGGCCCACGTGCCCGATCGCCCCGGTGTGGCCGCCCAGCTGTTTGAAGCGCTCTCCGCCGCTGGGCTGAACGTGGATCTGATCGTGCAATCCACCCATGAAGCCGACACCGCCTGCAGCGGCGACCACTGCGGCTTCACCAACGACATCGCTTTCACAGTGGCCGAGGCGCAACTGGATCGCGCCCAGCTGGTGTGCCGCGAGGTGCTGGCGGCGATGGGGGCCGGCGCGGAGAGCGCCACCATCAGCGCTGAAGGCGGCATGGCCAAGCTGAGCATCGCCGGCGCTGGGATCATGGGGCGCCCGGGCGTCGCCGCCCGCCTGTTCGACACCCTGGCCAAAGGCGGCATCAACCTGCGCCTGATCGCCACCAGCGAAGTGAAGGTGAGCTGCCTGGTGGCCGGCCATCAAGGCAGCAAGGCGCTGCAGGCCGCGGCCCAGTGCTTTGAGCTGAACGAGCGACAGCTGCACCTCAACCCGCCCCCCTCCGGCGCCGGCGAACCGGAAGTGCGGGGTGTGGCCCTCGATCGCGATCAAGCTCAGGTGGCCGTGCGCCGCATCCCCGACAAGCCCGGCACCGCAGCGGCTGTGTGCCGCGTGCTCGCCGATGCGGGCATCAGCCTCGACGCCATCGTGCAATCAGAACGCAGCCACGGCTCCGGCGATCAGCAGAGCCGCGACATGGGCTTCTGCTTGAAGCGCGACGATCTCGAGCGGGCCCGCACCACCCTGCAACCTCTGCTCAACCAGTGGCCCGGCGCCAGCTTTGAAGAGGGCATGGCCATCGCCCGGGTGAGCGCCGTGGGGGCCGGGATGCCCTGCACCGCCGGCACGGCCGCCCGCATGTTCCGCTCGCTAGCGGACGCCGGGGTGAACATCGAAATGATCGCCACCAGCGAAATCCGCACCAGCTGCGTGGTGCCTGAGGGCGATGGCGTGAAAGCGCTGCAGGTGGTGCACGCCGCCTTCGGACTGGGTGGTGCAGTGCAGCACGAGGCTCAGGGCACAGAGGCGCCGGTGTGATGCGGGTTCAGGTCTGCATCCCGCACTACTTCAAGGAGCACGCCGATCCGGGCGAGAACCCCAACGGCTACGGCTCCTTGCGCAGCGGCGCGCGTCTGGCCCGATCAATCGCACTGGGGCGCTGCATCACCGCCCTTCTGGATCTGCAACGCCGGCCGGAAACCTGCCTGCTCAACATCAGCCGCAAGAGCATCGACCATCTGGCCAACGGCAGCGAACCGCTGGAGATTCAGATCAGCATCTGCACCGATGGAGCCAACAGGCTTGAAGACGTGCTTGCGCTGTACGGAAATCGCATCCAGGTGATTGATCTCCCCCTGGAGAATCCCCGAGAGCTGCCGCTGGCCTGCCGCGACCATCTCATCCACAACCATCCAGAGGCCGACCTGCTCAGCTACATGGAAGATGACGTGGTGATTCACGACAAGCTCTTCTTTGATAAGCAGCTGTGGTTTCACACCAAAACCAACCATCAGTTCTCACTGATGCCCCATCGCTATGAGCGTGTGGATGCAGGTTCGATGGAAACCTTGATGGTGGACGGTCCACTGGATCCCAACTTCATCGGCCAGTTCGCACAACCACAAACAAACGTGGCCAATGGTCAGTTCCGAGGGGTCGAGACCGTGTCGTTCGACATTGCCAGCAACCCCCACTCCGGTACCTTCTGCGTGAGCCGTGAACAAGCACAGCAGCTGCAAACTGCTGCGCTACCCCGCGAAGGATTTGTAGGCCCACTGGAAACAGCGGCCACCCTCACCGTGCTGCACCGTTTCCCTGTGATGAAGCCGAGCCTGGAGTGCTGGTCGTTTCTCAGGGTGGAACATGGCCACCCCTCCTTCCTGCACTACATCAACAAGCTGCCGCACCAGAGCGGGGGCTGACAAAGACGTCAGACCGTCGCCGCGATCCCCTTCGGCTCCAGCATCAGCTTGCTACCGCTCACGCTCTCATCCATCTCGATCGGATAAGCGCCGTCGAAGCATGCAGTGCAGAAGTGGGAGGCATTGGCCTGGGCCGCTTCCACCATGCCTTCTTTGGTGAGGTAGGCGAGGGAATCCACGCCCAGGTGAGCGGCGATCTCCTCAAGGGTGAGTCGGGCGGCGATCAGTTGATCCTGGGTGTCGGTGTCGATGCCGTAGAAGCAGGGGTGCGTGACGGGCGGTGAGCTGATGCGCATGTGCACCTCAGTAGCACCGGCATCGCGGATGGCGGCCACGAGTTTGCGGCTGGTGGTGCCGCGGACGATTGAGTCGTCGATCACCACCACGCGCTTGCCGGCCAGCACATCCGGCAGGGGGTTGAGCTTCACGCGGATGCCGGCTTCGCGCATCGCCTGGGTGGGCTGGATGAAGGTGCGCCCCACATAGCGGTTCTTGATCAGGCCATCGCCGAAGGGAATACCGCTGTACTGCGAATAGCCGATCGCGGCAGGGATGCCGGAATCGGGCACGCCGATCACGATGTCGGCCTCCACAGGGGTTTCGCGGGCGAGCACTTCACCGATGCGAAC
>VGQR01000230.1 GCA_016882345.1 Cyanobacteria bacterium K_DeepCast_35m_m2_023 | reverse complement strand
TCCAGGCATCGCGGGCGGCCAGGGCTTGCTGGTCCTGGCGGCTGCCGCTCCAGACGATCTCGGCGGGGCGGGTGGGCCGGACCATGGCAGAGGGGGCTTGGGAAGGTGGTCACAATTGTGTCCACCTTCCAAAGCAGCTGGGGAGATCGAGAGCTGCCCCGCGCCCAACGCCGGGGCACAGCGCGGCGATCAATCGCTGTTGAATCACTCCAGAAGGGAGCAGTCCTGCCGGAGCAGCCGCAGACCAAAGCGCGCAGCAACGGCCTGGCGCAGCAGCGGCCGCACCTGCTCGCCCGTCAGGCCAGGAATCCAATCGGCTAGGCGGCCTACCGGCCGATCGGCGATGCCGCAGGGGACGATCGCCGCAAAGCCGGTCAGATCACAGTCCACATTGAGGGCCAGGCCGTGCTGGCTGATCCAGCGGCGCGCGCCCACACCGATGGCGGCCAGCTTGCGCCCCTCGAGCCAGACGCCGGTCTGACCCGTGCTGCGCTCGCCCGCCAGCTCAAGGGCGTCGAGCACGTCGAGCACCACCTGCTCCAACTGCCTCAAATAGACGTGCAGGTCGGCGCCATGGCGCTGCAGATTGAGCACCGGATAGAGCACCAACTGTCCCGGACAGTGGTGGGTGACCTCGCCGCCGCGGTCGATGCGAAACAGCGGATGGGGCGGCGCCGCTGGGTCAAAGCACAGGAAAGCCGGATCGGCGCCGCGGCCCAGGGTGTAGCAGGGCTCGTGCTCGAGCACGATCACCGCCTCGGAAGCGAGCGGATCGTCGAGCAACCGCTGTTGCTGTTGTCGCTGCCATTGCCAGCCCAATGCGAACGGAACCAACCCAGATGGTTCAAGAAGGATTGCGTCGGCCGTGGTGCGATTCATCAGGCCTTCCTAGCGTTGAACCAATCCGAGGAACGGAGGCCTGACAACTCGATGAAACTGCTCATCCACGGCCGCAATCTTGAAGTGACCCCCGCGATCCGGGAGTACACCGAAACCAAGCTCACCCGCGCCATCAACCATTTCGAGGGGATGGTCAAGGAAGCCGACGTGCATCTCTCGGTGGCCCGCAACCCACGGGTGCCGCAACAGACCGCTGAAGTGACGATGTTTGCCAATGGCACCGTGATCCGGGCCCAGGAGCGCAGCGACAACCTCTACGCCAGCATCGACCTGGTGGCCAGCAAGCTGACCCGCCAGCTCAACCGCTTACGCGAGCGGCTGCATGAGCGCAGCCATGGCCCTGTGCACCGCTCGGCCCGCGACGAAGAGGCCGGTGCCGCCACCCTGCCGCCACCCGGCGCCAACCTGACCGATGGCAAGGAAGCCGCCACCCCCAGCCGCGGTGTACGTCGGAAGTATTTCGCCATGGAGCCGATGAACGTCGAGGAGGCCATTCACCAGCTCGAGGTCATCGACCACGATTTCTATGTGTTCAAAGACCAAGACAGCGGCCAGATTCAGGTGGCCTACCGGCGCAGTCACGGCGGCTTCGGCATCATTCAGGCGAAGCAGTGAGCCAAGTGAGCGGTCTTGAACGCTGAGCGGCCCGACCTGGCCCCCCTGATCGATCACGCCCAACTCGACCCCTTGGCCGGGCGTGAAGCGATCGAGCGGTGTTGCGATGAGGCCCGCCACTTCGGGTTTGCCGGGGTGTGCGTGGCCTCCCGCTGGGTCGCTCATGCCCGCGAGCGGTTGCCGCGCAATGGTGCGAGCGCCAGCGGTGTGCCCAGGCTGGTCTCGGTGATTGGTTTTCCGTTTGGGGCGGTGCCCCCCGCCATCAAGCGGGCCGAGGCCGAGCTCGCTGCGGCCCTGGGTGCCGACGAACTCGATGTGGTGCCCGACTTCGGCGCCCTTGCCGACGGTGACAGCGCCGCCCTGCTGGCCGATCTGGCCCCCATTGCCGAACTGGGGCTTCCCTTCAAGGTGATTCTGGAAGCTGGCAAGCTGACGACCACGGCCCTTGAACTGCTGGTGGAGGTGAGCATCGACGCCGGTGCCGCCTCCCTGAAGACCGGCTCAGGCTTCGGCCCGCCCGCCACGGTGGCGCAGGTGCAAACGTTGCGTCAGCTGGCCCGAGGCCGAGCCGCCATCAAAGCCTCGGGCGGCATCGCCACTCTGGCGACCGCGCTGGAGCTCGTCGAAGCTGGCGCCACACGCCTGGGAACCAGCCGCGGTGTCGCGCTGATCGAGGCGCTGCGCGCCGGTGCCTGAGCAGAGCATCGACGGCCTGGTGCTGAGCAGCAAGCCCCTTGGCGAACAGGACCGACTGCTGCTGGTACTCAGCGGCAGCGAAGGACTGCTGCGTCTGGCAGCGCCGGGCGCCCGCCGGCCCAAGAGCAGCCTGGCGGCGGCTGTGCCCCTGGCTCTGCTGCGGCTGCAGATCGGCGGCAGCCGCGGGCTCAGACGCCTGCGCCAGCTGCGCGTGATCCACCACTTCGGCACCCTGGGGGGGCGGCTCGAGACCCTGGCCGCGGCCCAGGCCCTGTGCGAACTGGCACTGGCGCTGGTGCCCGACGACAGCCCCGCTCCCGAGCTGCTGAGCGACCTGCTGCTGCAGCTGGGACGGCTGGAAGCGCTGGTCAACGAACGCGGACCCGCCCTCGAAGCCCTGGCGGTCCTGGTGCAGGGCGGGGTTCACCAATTGGCGCTGGGGGGCTATGCCCTGCCGCTGCAGACCTGCGCCCACAGCGGCGCCCCCTTGGAGCCGCCAATCGGCAACTGGAGCTGGCGCTGCAGCCTGCTGCCAGCAGAAGGGCTGGTGATCGGTGCCCTCAATGGCGCACCGGTGCAACTCAACCCCTCGGAGCTGGCCCTGCTGCAGCGGCTGGTGCGTCCCCACCTGCCCCGCCGCCCCACCGGTGAGCTGATGGGCCCCGAGGCGGTGTGGCTCAACCTGCTGACCCTGCTCGAGTGCTGGTGCCGCGAGCATCTGCAGCGCCGCATCCGCTCGCTGGCGATGCTGCGCAGCTGTTACGGCAACATGGCGAGCCTGAGAGCAATCGAGACGTCGACGCCGCCTTGAGCAGCCCAGCCCCCACCCAAGGATTGCTGGCCGTGCTCGGCCTGCGCCAATTTCGCCGACTGTGGATCGGCCAGATCTTTTCGCAGCTGGCCGACAAGTTCTACATCGTGTTGATGGTGTTCCTGATCGCCCAGGTCTGGGTGAGCGGGACCCCAGCCGACAACCCCGCCCTGGCCGAGGCGGCGGCGGCCATGAAACTGGACCTCGAGACGCGCGCCCAGGTGATCACCCTGCTGGCCACAGGGATCTACGTCGCCAACACCATTCCGGCAGTGCTGCTGGGCACGGTGGCCGGCGTGTGGGCAGACCGCTGGCCCAAACGCGCCGTGATGGTCGCCTCCAACGGCCTGAGGGCCGTGTTGGTGTTGTTGGCACCGTTCTGCCTGATGCCTGGACCGCAGTGGTTGGGCCTGAGTTGGGGCTACTGGGGTCTGGTGCTGATGACCCTGCTCGAATCCGTTCTGACCCAGTTCTTTGCCCCGGCCGAACAGGCGGTGATCCCCCTGCTGGTGCCTCCGCAGTTGCTGTTGGCCGCCAATTCGCTGTACCAGGCCACCAGCATGGCCGCCACGATCGTGGGCTTTGCCCTGGGTGACCCGATCCTGCGCGGTCTCAAAATCCTGCTGGCCCAGCTCGAGATCCCCGGCGGGGAATTCGTGCTGTTGCCGCTCTGCTATGGGCTTGCAGCGATGGCGATCAGCCGCATCGACCTGCAGGAGGCACCGCGCCAGGCCCGTGATGTCAGCGTCTGGCAGGAAATCGGCGAAGGCATGGACGTGTTGCGCAGCCGGCCCAGCGTGCGCAGCGCCATGGCTCAGTTGGTGCTGCTTTACAGCCTGCTGGCCGCGCTCTACGTGCTGGCCATCAGCCTGGCTTCGCTGATCCCGGGTCTGGGTCCGACCCAGTTCGGCACCCTGCTGGCGATGAGCGGCATCGGACTGGCCCTGGGGGCCGTGCTCGTAGCCCAGCTCGGCGGAGGCTTCAACCGCCGCAGGCTGGCTGCTGCCGGCCTGGGCACCATGGCCTGGACCCTGGTGCTGCTGGGCCAGCTGCGGGGCAATCTGGTGTTCACCCTGATGCTCTGCGCTGTGCTGGGCGTGGGGGCATCGCTGCTGGCGATTCCGGCCCAGACCACGATTCAGGAAGACACTCCAGAAGCGATGCGCGGCAAGGTGTTCGGCCTTCAGAACAACCTCATCAATGTGGCGCTGAGCCTGCCCCTGGTGCTGGCGGGAACG
>VGQR01000229.1 GCA_016882345.1 Cyanobacteria bacterium K_DeepCast_35m_m2_023 | reverse complement strand
TTATCCTTGCAGCAGTCTACTAGGCAACTCTGGCTTCGAAGATAAGTGTACTCTATGGTCTCGAAGTTCCAACCATAACAGTCCCAGCGTTGTGCCTCTTGAATAGACCATTCATTGAGTTCTGTATCGGGACTGAAGTGTAATGCATGGAGCGGGAGATTGCGATAGATTGCGCCGTTCTCTAGGAGAACATGACAACCCCATGCGCGACCGGGTATTGAAGTTAGGGCGAACCATATTGCAGGCATGTAGCCTTGTGGTTCTTTATGTGTGAACGTTGTGTCTACGTTTGTATAGAGATGCTTGGGTAGGTTTTTTGTAAACATAATTGTGAATAATAATTATGCGTCATCACGCCACGCCACAAACGACGCGTTGAAAGGGCGACCATCGTCGGTAAGATTGAGATACTTGATGGTAGCTTTGCGTTGGAAATGATAGTTGGGCACAATATACTCTTCACGTTCTATATCCGTGAAGCCAGTACCCACCTCGAATATGATTCCTTTAGTTGTAATAAACTTTAAGGCCCCAAGTTTTCCAGCACACTTACCCTCAGTTGAAGTAACACGTCCAATGCATTCAAACTCAGCGTCAAGAAAAGCTTTACGTTTTTGAAGATTCATTGTTGAGCGTTCTTTCCGGCCCTGCGGCATATAAGATCCGAAGACGCTCTTTAGCATTTGGCCTTCGTAATTTCTCGAAATGTAATCGTTATAGCATTCGTCCAGTTCAATGCGCGTTTTGCAGATTTCCCAGTTTATTAGAGTAATTCCAGCAGTCTCGTAGTGGCTGTCGTTGAGAAGTTTTTCAAGCAACAAAATCCGCGTGAGCGCGTTGAACTTAGGCTCGACGAGATCAAAAGCAAAGAATATAATTGATAGGGAATCTTCGCCCGGCTCCAGTCGATTCACGCCCACGGCACTATTGATCTTCTGCAAACTCATGCCGTGACAATACAACTCGCCGTCTATGATGTAGTTTGTCTTTGGCGGGATGATATGCGCGAGGACGGAATCATTCCAACGCTTGCCATCCCGCGAGAAGAAACCTCGCTCGGGAATATACATACATCTTAAGCCATTGAGCTTAGGCATTGAAACTACATGACCAAACTTGCTGGCGTCATATACAGCAGCGCGCATGAATGAGGCTGCAATTTGTGGGTCTTTTTCTTTTATATCTTTCATTTTATTTATTTCAATATTCCCAAATCCATTGTTGAAATCCTAACATACCTTTTAACTTAATCATACGACGCATCTCAAAGATTACATCAATGGCGACGTTCTTCGGGTGCTTGAGTTTGATCTTATAAAGAGCATCTCCGGCAACCGAAGGCGCGCCTTTGTCTGTCGTCTTCTCGGGTTTATAGCGTAGTTGAGTATGCAGATACTTGACGACTTGATCGGGGCTGCCAGGATTGAGTTCAAAACCTACGAGAATTTTGAGGATTCTATTTAACTGTTTATACCGCTCCTCACATTTTTTTACTATGTATTGCCGCTTGACTGGATCAAAGTGCATACCGTGCAGCGACATGAAAGCATAATCTGCGAGCGATCGAGAAGCTTGATCGACCGAATCTTGAAGTCCCCGGTCATGCTTGATGAAATCAATTTGACCATAGTAAATTTCTCGAAGTACAATAACATCTTTAATGTTGTAAGCACGAAGCTGCTCAAACTGTGCTCGATTTCTAGGATCAAAATTTCCTGCTTCGTCTTTATGAAAAGGCCTGTTCGAGAACAGTGTAGCTTGATGAGCGAGAGACTTCTCGGCCTCGGGAAATATCCTATGCCCGGCGACCATCGTGTCGTAGATGTCTGTGCCGAATGGGATCTTGTAGAAGGCTGCGAGAAAGCAGAGATCAAAGAGGGCGTTGTGAATTACGACGCGGCGTTTCTTAAACTCTCTTATCAAGCGTGCGAAGAAGACCACGCCCACATTAAGATTGCCACCGTGATCATAGACAGGAACAGAATAAACAGGACTATTGCCGCAAGCGATCGCGAGACACGTAAGGGTGTTCGTCTTTGGATGGGTCTCGATGTCGAAGAAGATGGGCCCGTCGAAGTTAAAAACTTTGATGGCTTCTTCGGCGCGTTGACAGTTGACGGGCGGAAGTTCAGGTTGAATTTTTTTGGAGTCATATGTTAGTAGTTTTTTTATGTCTTGTTGAAACCAAAAACTGTAGTTAGATCGTTTAGTTGGCGAGGTGCTTTTGCCATCGTCCTTATCTAAGATATCTTCACCGTCGCCTTCACCTTCGAGCGCGTCTTCCATGCCCCATGCGTCAACGCAGTCTTGCGGCCAATAGGTTACGATGTATTGGGTATTGTTTGGGGAAGTGTAAACGACGCCACGGAAGGCGTCGAGGCTTTTGTCTTTGGCAGCAGGGAGAAACTCTAAGGCCTTTGACCCAGCGAAAATTATCTTTGTAATTCCAGCGGGTTTTTTATAAGCACCTCGAAAGAAATCGTCGGCAAAGGTTATAAAAATATCAGACGAATTATCTAAGTTAAGATTATGATTAGCCAACACAGAACGAACAAAATCTCCGGCGGGTCCGAGAAGAATGCCGTTATTTTCTTTATCAAAACGCGAAGGTCCATGTAGAACGAGGGCTATCATTGTTAGGTTATTTTAAGCGAAAAGAAAAGGCAGACTTTATCCGGTCTGCCAGCGGGGCGCGTTGGGATGTATGTCTAAGTGAGGAAAAGAAACCTCTTAGAAAGCTCGCATTACTTCCTAAGAGGCGTATGTCTTTTTGCCAAAACCACTTAACAAAAAGACTTAGAAGGGCAGCGGTCCGGCAGGACCTTTGACTTGAGAAAAGTCAAACTGTGTATTGTAGCGTTTTACGATAGCTTCGCCATTTTCGTCGCGTTTGGCAAATTTGAGATCACGAGAGTTAGATGGATCATCGCTGACATATTCTGGCTGTGACTGAACGAGCATGTTGAACGCCTGACCTTCGAGGGTCTTGAGAGCTTCGGCCACGTCGATATCGGAATAGTCGTCGGGCAGTCCGTCATATAGACCTATGGTCTGAAGCGGTGATGAAAGCAACTCAAGCGCGGAGTCGACGCCATTCTTGTTCTCCAGCATTACGTACATATTACCTTTTGCACCGAGTGTTTTATATGTGGTGCCAGCCGCAGAAGCGGTTTCGGGTGCAATGATTTCACATTCACAGACAATCATCTTGAAACCTTTACCGCTTTGTCGGGTCTCAGTCCTGTGGATAAGAACCTTATAGACATTGGCGGGGATGAATCCAATCTTAACTTCAGTACCTTTTTTCATTTTTGTTTTTGTTGTTTTGTTGTTTTACTGTGACCGACAAACGAAGGAAGCTTTTGAAAGGCCAATTTTTGAAGCTTAAGGTTTAGCAAGTTCCTGAGCTATCTTATTAAGAGCCTTCACAACACAGTTCTCCATTGGATTTGGCAAGCCCCAGAAGATGGGCGTCTTTGCTGTCGTGACGCCATCAGTCTGTGTGGCAAAGAAGTATTGAATGGTATCGCTACCTTTCTCTTTCTTTGCATACACAGACCACACAGCAAGACACTCAGACTCGATGCCTTTATTTGCCCACTCTTTACCTTGGACATATAAGCGTCGGCGCGTAGTCATGCTGCCGTCTAGACCTTGAATCGGGACGATCTCTTCGAGCCCCGTGATAATGACGGTCTTATCGAGAGCTTTGAGATTCGTGCACAGGGTTTGAATGCCGTCGTTGTAGTTCTTCCAGATGTCAAAGCCTTTGTACAGTTGTTCGCACTTGATCTGCAGTTGGTCGATCGCGGCGGTGATTGAGTCTATGATAACGAGATCCTTAGATGGATCTTTCTTAACCTTGTTAAGTTCGAGCGTTAGCTTATCATAGCTGTCGATCGGGATGACAAGCTTCTCGTCGCGCACACGAAACGGCATACCCTTTCGCTCGGCGTCGAAAATAACGGCGCGTGCGGGGTCGACGTTGCGGAAGGATGTAGACTTGCCGGAGCCACTCGGACCCACGAGTGCGATCAGAGTCTTGGGCCATTTTGGGGGTTGTATTATTTGAGGTATTTCCATTTTGTTGTTGTTTTAGACTTGGTAACTCTTACCAAGAAAGGGGTTCATACTTCACGATATCACACTCAGAGAGGAAGAGCTCAATCTGTGTGGAGTTATCGGCAAAGCAAAGACGTTTGAATGGGCAAGAAGGACAGGCGTTAATAAGCTTGCCACTTGGTGGCGGAATTTTATCGTGTGCCA
>VGQR01000228.1 GCA_016882345.1 Cyanobacteria bacterium K_DeepCast_35m_m2_023 | reverse complement strand
GTGCAGCTCGGTAAGCTCGGCGTAGTCGTAGAAGCGCGCCGCCGCTGCGGCGGCCTGCTGCAGCAGCACCATGCCCACCGAAAAATTGGGGATCACCGCGCCGCCCATCGAGGCTTTGCCGGCAAACACGGCCAGGTCCTGCAGCTGCTCGGGGCTGAGGCCGGTGGTGCCGATGATCGGATGCACGCCATAGGCAATGGCGCCGCGGGTGTGCTCGTAGACGACGCTGGGGTGGGTGAAATCCACCAGCACCGCACCGCCGCCGGGGCCGCTGTTGCGGGCGTTCTGACTGGCCAGGCAGAGCGCGCCTTCGAAATCGGCAGTGATTGCCACCTCGAGCTCGCCCAGGCCCAGCTCCAGCCCCACATCGGCTCCTTCTTTGCCTGGCGTGGTGTCGATGGCGCCCACCAGCTGGCAATCGGCCGCGGCAGTCACCGCCTTGACGACCTCGGCGCCCATGCGGCCCAGGGCACCGGCGACCACCACGGGGATCGGGGCAGTTGGGGTGGGCGTCTGGCCCATGGCGGCGATGGAGTGGCTGCGCCGAGCCTATGGGGCCAGCCGCAACGGCTGTAACGCCTTGCCGGTCGAGCCGCGTCATGGACCGGGAGGTTCGTAGGCTGCTTCACATTGCTCAATCTGGCCGCATGTTCACGCAGGTCCGCTCCGCAAACCGCCGGGTCAGCCCTGCCGAGAACCATCCCGGCGCCGTGATGAAGGCGGTGTACGTGGTGCTCGAGCCCCAGTACCAGAACGCCCTGACCCAAGCGGCCACCAGCCTCAACGACCAGAACGGTCCACTGGCCATCGCGTTGAGTGGCTACCTGATCGAGGAGCTGCGCGACCCAGGCAACTACGCCGACTTCTGCGCCGATGTGGCCGAGGCCGATGTGTTCATCGCCTCGCTGATCTTCATCGAGGACCTGGCCCAAAAGGTCGTCGAGGCCGTGGCTCCCCACCGCGACCGGCTCAAGGCGGCGGTGGTGTTTCCGTCGATGCCCGAGGTGATGCGCCTCAACAAGCTGGGCACCTTCTCGATGGCCCAGCTCGGTCAGAGCAAATCGGCGATTGCCAGCTTCATGAAAAAGCGCAAGGAGGCCGGTGGCGCCGGCTTCCAGGACGCGATGTTGAAGCTGCTGAACGCCTTGCCGACGGTGCTCAAGTACCTGCCCGTCGAGAAGGCGCAGGATGCCCGCTCGTTCATGCTCAGCTTCCAGTACTGGCTGGGCGGCACGCCGGACAACCTCAGGAATTTCCTGTTGATGCTGGCCGACAAGTACGTGTTTCCCAAGAGCGCTGAGGACCGGCCCGCACTCGAGGTGGCCGAGCCGGTGGTGTTTCCCGACCTTGGCATCTGGCACCCACTGGCCCCCGCGATGTTCGAGGACCTCAAGGAGTACCTGAACTGGACCTCAAGCCGCAGCGACCTGAGTGAGGCGGCCCGCCAGGGACCGGTGATCGGCCTGGTGCTGCAGCGCAGCCACATCGTCACCGGCGACGACGCCCACTACGTGGCGGTGATCCAGGAAATAGAGTATCGCGGCGCCACCGTGATTCCGGTGTTCTGCGGCGGCCTCGACTTCACCAAGCCGGTCAATGCCTTCTTCTATGACCCGCTGAACCCCGATCAGCCCCTGGTCGATGGCGTCGTGTCGCTGACCGGTTTTGCCCTGGTCGGCGGCCCGGCCCGCCAGGACCACCCCAAGGCGATCGAGGTGCTCAAGAAGCTCAACCGCCCCTACATGGTAGCGCTGCCGCTGGTGTTCCAGACCACCCAGGAGTGGGAGGAGAGCGATCTGGGGCTGCACCCGGTGCAGGTGGCGCTGCAGATCGCGATCCCCGAGCTCGATGGCGCCATCGAGCCGATCGTGCTCAGCGGCCGCGACGATGCCACCGGCAAGGCCCACACCCTGCAGGACCGGGTCGATGCCATTGCCGAACGGGCCATCCGCTGGGCCTCGCTGCGGGTCAAGCCCCGTGCCACCAAGAAGCTGGCGATCACGGTGTTCAGCTTTCCGCCGGATAAGGGCAACGTCGGCACCGCCGCCTACCTCGACGTGTTTGGTTCCATCCATCGCGTCATGGAAGAGATGGCGGCCAAGGGCTATGACGTCAGCGGCCTGCCCAAGACCAGCAAGGAGCTGATAGAGGCGGTGCTGTCGGATCCAGAGGCTCTCGAGGGCGCCCCCGAGCTGGCGATCGCCCACCGCATGAGCGTCGAGGAGTACGAGCGCCTGACGCCCTATTCCGAGCGTCTTGAGGAGAACTGGGGCAAGCCGCCCGGCAACCTCAACAGTGACGGCACTAACCTGCTGATCTATGGCCGCCACTTCGGCAACGTGTTTGTCGGCGTGCAGCCCACCTTCGGCTACGAGGGTGATCCGATGCGGCTGCTGTACTCGCGCAGCGCCAGCCCCCACCACGGTTTTGCGGCCTACTACACCTATCTGGAGAAGGTGTGGGGCGCCGACGCTGTGCTGCACTTCGGCACCCACGGCTCGCTCGAATTCATGCCCGGCAAGCAGATGGGCATGAGCGAAACCTGCTACCCCGACTCGCTGATCGGTGCCCTGCCGAACCTCTATTACTACGCCGCCAACAACCCCAGTGAGGCGACGATTGCCAAACGGCGTGGTTATGCCGAGACGATCTCCTATCTGACGCCTCCGGCTGAGAATGCCGGTCTGTACAAGGGCCTTAAGGAGCTGGGTGAGCTGGTGGGCAGCTACCAGCAGCTGCGTGAAAGCTCCCGCGGGGTGCAGATCGTCAATGCTGTGATCGAGACGGCACGGCAGTGCAACCTCGACAAGGATGTTGACCTGCCCGAGGTCGATGGCGGCGAACTCGACCTCGATGGACGCGATGCGGTCATTGGCGCGGTCTACCGCCAGCTCATGGAGATCGAAAGCCGCTTGCTGCCCTGCGGCCTGCACACGATCGGCAAGCCCCCCACCGCCGAAGAGGCGATCGCCACCCTGGTCAACATCGCCGCCCTGGAGCGCGACGACGATGGGCTGCGGTCGCTGCCGGCGCTGCTGGCCGAGAGCCGTGGCCGCACGATTGCCGACGTCTACAAGGGCAACGACGACGGTGTGCTCGCAGATGTCGAGCTCAACCGCGTCATCACCGAGACATCCCGCGCGGCCGTGGGTGCCATGGTCAAGGCGGTCACCGGCGCCGATGGTCGCGTCACCCTGCGGCGCAACTTTGCCTGGTTCTTCAATCTGCTCGAGCAGTTCGGCTTCAAGTTGCCCAGCATCTGGCTGGCCGCCTGCCGCACGGCCGGATTCCCCGACGTCGATCAGGCCGAGCTCGACAAGCTATTTGCCTATCTGCAGTTCTGCCTCGAGCAGGTCTGCGCCGATCTGGAGATGGAGAGCCTGCTGCGGGCCCTTGACGGCGAATACGTGCTGCCCGGTCCCGGCGGCGACCCGATCCGCAACCCCGGCGTGCTGCCCAGCGGCAAGAACCTGCACGCCCTGGACCCCCAGGCAATCCCCACCAAGGCCGCCGTTGCCGCCGCCAAGGTGGTCGTCGACCGGCTGATCGAGCGCCAGAAGGCCGAGCAGGGCGCCTGGCCCGAGACGATTGCCTGCGTGCTCTGGGGCACCGACAACATCAAGACCTACGGCGAGTCACTGGCCCAGATCCTGTGGTTCATCGGCGTGCGCCCGATGCCCGACTCGCTGGGCCGGGTCAACAAACTCGAGCTGATTCCGCTGGAAGAGCTTGGACGCCCCCGCATCGATGTGGTGGTGAACTGCAGCGGCGTGTTCCGCGACCTGTTCATCAACCAGATGGCCCTGATCGATCAAGGGGTCAAGATGGCCGCCGAGGCCGATGAGCCCGTGGAGATGAACTTTGTGCGCAAGCACAGCCTTGAGCAGGCCGCCAAAGACGGCATCAGCCTGCGCGATGCCGCCACCCGCGTGTTCTCCAATGCCAGCGGCAGCTACAGCTCCAACGTCAATCTGGCGGTGGAGAACAGCACCTGGGAAGAGGAGAACGAGCTGCAGGAGATGTATCTCTCGCGCAAGACCTTTGCCTTCAACGCCGACAACCCCGGCGAGATGAACCAGAACCGCGAGGTGTTTGAGTCGGTGATGAAGACCGCCGATGTCACCTTCCAGAACCTCGATTCAGCCGAGATCTCGCTCACCGATGTGAGCCACTACTTCGATAGTGATCCCACCAAGCTGATCGCGGGTCTGCGCGACGACGGCAAGGCGCCGGCGAGCTACATCGCTGACACCACCACCGCCAATGCCCAG
>VGQR01000227.1 GCA_016882345.1 Cyanobacteria bacterium K_DeepCast_35m_m2_023 | reverse complement strand
TCCGATCGCCCGTGCTGCTGAGGCTCCGGGTCGCGGTTTCCACTGGGGCATGGCCACACCCAGCCCCGTGTTGCCCCGCGGCACCCGCATCAACGTCGGGACCACCGGCAGTCTGGAGAAGATTCTGCGGGGGCCAGCCTCCCTCGATGACGGCACCCAGAACCTGCTCGGATGCATCAAAATCTCGATGGGTACCCTGGGGGCCCGCACCCTGGCCGAGATGCAGCAGGTCGAGGTGGTCGTGGCTCCCTCACTGTTGACCGAGGGCAAGGTGTATCAAAAAGCCCAACAGCTCGGGATGGGGAAGTAAGCCCCTATCGTTGAACTGTGGGGGCTACGGCTCGCACACTCCTCACACCCCCGGCCCGGCGCGTCCGGGCCTTTTGTCTTCCCCAAGCCGTTTCGAGGGGCCGCGGCGAACCCTGCAGATCCGGGCAAACCGGCGTTGTCGACGGGGCTGCAACGGGATGTTGCCTGCGTTGGCCGCTGCAAAAAATCTTGCTAGATTTCCGAGAACCCTTTCCCTGTCAAGGATGTCCAGCGCTGCTGCTGTCACCGATGCTTCCTTTGAGCAAGACGTGCTCAAGAGTGATGTGCCCGTGCTGGTTGATTTTTGGGCCCCCTGGTGCGGACCCTGCCGCATGGTGGCCCCGATCGTGGATGAAATTGCCAAGGAATTCGATGGCAAGATCAAAGTGTTCAAGCTCAACACCGACGAGAACCCCAACGTCGCCAGCCAGTACGGGATTCGTAGCATCCCGACCCTGATGATCTTCAAGGGTGGTCAAAAGGTCGATACCGTCGTCGGCGCCGTGCCCAAGACAACCCTCTCGAGCACCCTGTCCAAGTACCTCTGATGGCGGTGTAGGCCCCTGAGCAATTCGGCGCTCGCCGGTTTTGAGTTCTGTGCCGGTCAGAGTCCGCTTGCGGTTCTGGCAGAGGCACTCGAGGGCCATCCCCAGCGGCGTCTGATCGAGCGTGCAGTCGTCGCTCTGCTCGAGATCAGCCATCACGAGCGTGAGTCGGACGCCTGGCGCCTGATCGCCGATGTCTTGGCCGATGTGCGTGATGGCCTCGACATGTTTCGCGAGAGCCGCGGCACGCGCAAGGTCACCGTGTTTGGTTCCGCCCGAACCGGCCCGGATGATCCCTGCTACCACCTGGCACTCGAGCTGGCCCAATTGGCGGTGGGTCAGGGTTTCGATGTCATGACCGGTGCCGGGGGTGGCGTCATGGAGGCCGCCAACAGCGGGGCGGGCCAAGCCTGCAGCTTCGGCCTCAACGTCGACCTGCCGTTTGAACAGCACGCCAACCGCTTTGTCAGCGGACCGCAGGGCCGTCTGCTCTATTTCCGCTATTTCTTCACCCGCAAACTGTTCTTCATGCGGGAGAGCGATGCTTTGGTGGTGTTGCCAGGTGGGTTCGGCACCCTCGATGAACTGTTCGAGGCCCTCACCCTGATCCAGACCGGTCGCAACCGGCCGATTCCCCTGGTGCTGCTGGCTCCGCCGCAGAACACGTTCTGGCAGGGGTGGCAGCGCGATGTGCAGCAGGGTTTGGTGGCCCAGGGGTTGATCTCCCCAGAAGATCCGTCGCTGCTGATGGAGGCCTCATCGGCTGCTGGAGCCATGGCCTTGATCAGCCGTTTCTATCGCGTCTTGCACACGGCCCAGCCGGGCGAAGACCGGCTCGAGCTGCTGTTGCATGCCACCGTCAGTGACGAGGAGCTGCAACGCCTCAACATTGCCTTTGCCGACCTGGTCGCCGAGGGGCAGATCAGCTCGGGTGAAAGCTGCGACGAGGCTGGTCGCCTCTATCCCTGCCTGCGTTTTCATCTCGACAAACGGCGCACCGGTCGGCTGTATCAGCTCATCGACCATCTCAATGGTCTGGAGGTGCCCCCCTGCCGGGCGCTGCAGCATCCTGGGGAGAGGCTGTTGCGCGGGCTGGAGGCCTGACCTGTCGATGGGCCCCATTGGTTTGATCGATTACGGGATGGGCAATCTGCATTCGGTGCAGCGGGCCCTCGAGCGCCTCGAGGCCACTGTGGTACCGGTCACCGGCCCCGCCAGCCTGGCTGGCTGTGCAGCGCTGGTGCTGCCCGGCGTCGGTGCGTTTGACCCGGCCATGGCGCAGTTGCACCAGGCCCAGTTGGTCGAGCCCCTGCGTCAGTGGTGTGCCGCTGGCGCGCCATTGCTGGGCATCTGCCTGGGGTTGCAACTGATGTTTGAGGCCAGCGACGAGGGCCAGGCCAGTGGTTTGGGCATCCTGGCCGGGCGGGTGCAGGCATTGCCCCGCCGGGCGGGGTACCCCATCCCGCACATGGGCTGGGAAGCGTTGCTGCCGGCTGCGGTCAGCCCGCTGGTGCCGGCCGATGCCCCCCAGGCCTGGATGTATTTCGTGCATTCGTTTGCCGCCGCACCGACGGATCCGGCCTGCACCACGGCCCAGGTCAGCTATGCCGGCGAACGCATCACCGCAGCCGTCTGGCAGGGCAGCGTTGGCGCCTGCCAGTTTCACCCAGAAAAATCGGGACCCAGCGGTGCGGCGATGCTGCGGCGCTGGCTTGGCTGGGTGGCCAGCCGCGGGGGCTGATGCTGCGGCTCAGCGGTGGCCGCCGCTTGCAGAGCCCTCCGGGTGATCGGGCTCGCCCCACTGCAGCGCGTGTGCGCCAGGCGGTGATGAACATGCTCGCGCCGCAGATCAGGGGCAGTCGCTGGCTTGATCTGTGCAGCGGCAGTGGGGTGATGGCCTGCGAGGCGCTGCAGCGGGGGGCGTCCCAGGTGGAGGCCATAGAACAGGACCGTCGCATCGCCCGCGTGGCCGCCGCCAATCTTGAAGCCGTGGCCGTGGGCCTGGGTCAGCAGTGCGGCCGTTGGCGGGTCAGCACCCAGGAGGCAGTGCGCTGGCTGCACAGCAGTCAGGCGCAGGCCTTTGACCTGATCTACTGCGATCCGCCCTATGCAGCTGGACTGTATGGGCCCCTGGCCGCTGCCATCGCCGCACGCGATTGGCTGCAGCCCGATGGTCTGCTGATCTGGGAATGCTCCACTGCAGCATTGCCAGAGGTTCCAGTCCCCTGGACCCTGGTGCAGCAGCGCCGCTATGGCTCGACGAGCCTGCTGGTGCTCAGCTGTCGAGCAGGCTGCCGCGGCGATACTGGTTCCACGCAGCCATGAACAGGCCCAATAACGTGACGGGAATCAGACCGAGCACGATGCCGCAGAGCAGGGGTTCGATCATGGGAGCAACGCTTGGATGGCCGCAAGCGAATTGTTTCATGGCTGAGGCCCCTGCCGTGGCTCTGACTTCAACTTTGTGACCACTCCGCCTGCCCCCGTCTTCCCCCAGGGCCAGCGCCGCACCCTGATCGCGGCCTTGCTGGGGGCCTTTGCCCTCACGTGTATCGTGGTGGCGTTGCTGGTGCTGCCCGCTGCCCACAGCGATCCGTACACCCGCACGACCCTGGAGCGGACAGGGTCGGCCGAAACCGGGGGACGGTTGTTTCTGCTCAATTGCGCGGGCTGTCACGGCATCGCCGGCCAGGGGCTGGTGGGTCCCAACCTGCATGGGGTGGCCCAGCGCAAAAACGAGCGTCAGTTGATCCAGCAGGTCATCAGCGGCCGTACCCCGCCGATGCCGCGCTTCCAGCCCGAACCCCAGGCGATGGCCGATCTGCTGGCCTATCTGCGGAGCCTGGTGTGAGCCAACGGCTGGCGGTGGTGCTGGTCGAGCCTGCTGGACCCCTGAACGTGGGAAGTGTGGCTCGGCTGTGCGCCAACTTCAGCTCTGAGCAGCTGGCCCTTGAGCTGCGCCTGGTTGCACCCCGCTGTGACCATCGCGGCGACGAGGCCCGGCGCATGGCCGTCCACGCGCATGGCTGGCTCGAGCAGGCCCGGGTCTATACCGATCTGGCGGCGGCCCTGGCTGATTGCGCGGTGGTTCTGGCCACCAGCGGTCGCGGCGAGGGTGAGCCCCTGCCGGTGCTCGATCTCGATCCGGCGCTGCAGTGGCTGCAGCGCCAGGGGCAGGCGGCCCTGGTGTTTGGGCGCGAGGACCGGGGGCTCAGCGCAGACGAACTGCTGCAGGCCGGGGCGCTGTTGCAGATCAGCACCGGTCCTGGCTACCGCTCGCTCAACCTCTCCCATGCGGTGGCGGTGGTGTTGCAGGCGTTGCACCAGCAGCGGCAAGGCTCGCCGGCAGCGGCGATCGAGGCTGGGCCAGAGCTGGCACCGCGGGGGCAGACCGAGGCGATGCTGGGCGATGCCGAG
>VGQR01000226.1 GCA_016882345.1 Cyanobacteria bacterium K_DeepCast_35m_m2_023 | reverse complement strand
CGTCATGCACCTCGACCCCGTCGAACCCCGCCGCCATGGCGTGGCGGGCTGCCAGGCGGAAACCCTGCACGATGGTCGGCAGCTCGTCATCGCTCAGCTCCCGCGGCACCACGTAGGGCTGCTTGCCCTCGGGGGTCATCACCGCATCGCCCGTGATGGCGATGGGGCTGGGGGCCACAGGCTGGCGGCCCCCGTTGAGCAGCGGATGGCAGGCGCGGCCCCCATGCCAGAGCTGCAGCACGATGCGCCCCCCGGCCTGGTGCACCGCCTCGGTGGTGAGCCGCCAGCCCGCCACCTGAGCCTCGTTGAACACGCCCGGCTCGTGCCAGAAGGCCGAGTTGCCCGCCATCACCATCGTGGCCTCGGCCACGATCAAGCCGGCGCTGGCCCGCTGGGCGTAGTGCTGGGCCATCAGGGCGCTCGGCACGTGACCCTCGTCGGCGCGGCAACGGGTCAGGGGCGCCATCCAGAGGCGGTTGGGCAGCTGCAGCGGCCCCACCTGCAGGGGCTCAAACAGGTTCGGCATGGTTGTCGGGGAGCCAGAATGGGCGCATCACGGTCCTCTTGATGGTGTGCCCCCGCAGGCAACAACACAAGTCGGCACCGCAGAGTGGCTCAGGACCCTCTCGACCTCTGTGACGAGCCTTAAGGCTGCGGCCGCGCCGTTCCCGCCGTTGCAGCGCGGCGCCCTGACCACCCTGCAGGTCAACCTGGGGTACCGCTGCAACCAGGCCTGCATCCACTGCCACGTCAATGCCGGGCCCACCCGCAGCGAAATGATGGACGCCGCCACCCTGGCGTTGATCCCATCGGTGCTGCAGGCGCGCCAGATCAGCACCCTCGATCTCACCGGCGGTGCCCCCGAGCTGCACCCGGGCTTTCGCCAGCTCGTGCGCCAGGCCTGTCAGCAGGGTGTGGCGGTGATCGATCGTTGCAACCTCACGATCCTGAGCGAGCCGGGCCAGGAGGATCTGGCCGCCTTTCTGGCGGCTCAGGCGGTGCGGGTGGTGGCGTCGCTGCCCTGCTATCTGCAGGACAACGTCGATCGTCAGCGGGGCAGCGGTGTGTTTGCCCGCAGCATTGCCGGCCTGCAGCAGCTCAACGCGCTGGGCTACGGGCAACCCGACACGGGGCTGGAGTTGGATCTGGTGTTCAACCCCCAGGGGCCGAGCCTGCCGCCGCCCCAGGTGCAGTTGGAGGCCGACTATCGGCGCCATCTGGGAGACACCCACGGCATCGTGTTCAACCGGTTGCTGGCCCTGGCCAACCTGCCGATCGCCCGCTTCGCTGATCAGCTCGCCCGCCGCGGTGAACTCGACGCTTACCAGCGGTTGCTGCAGCAGAGCCACAACCCCGCCAACCTGGCCCAGGTGATGTGCCGCAGCCTGATCAGCGTCGACTGGCAGGGGCGTTTGTTCGACTGCGACTTCAACCAGATGCTGGCCATGCCCGCGCCGGGCCTGGGCCATCTGAGCGACCTGCTGCAACGCGATCCCTGTGGCGATTCGATCGCGGCGGCTGCCCACTGTTTTGGCTGCACCGCCGGCCATGGCTCCAGCTGCGGCGGTGCCCTGAGCTGAGCGGGCCACACCAGGGCAGCAGCGATCCGCGCCCGCGTCGCTGCAGCCATCCGCGATCATCCTGAAGGGACGTTCCTGCATCCATGGCCGCATCAGCCAGTGCCGACCATCGCCAGCAGGCGGTGCGCGAGTACTACGGCACCACCTTGAGCAGCAGCGCCGATCTGCGCACCAGCGCCTGTTGCGACGCCGCCAGCGTGCCGGCAGCGCTCAAGCCGCTGCTGGCGCGCATCCACCCCCAGGTGAGCGCCCGGTACTACGGCTGCGGTCTGGTGGCGCCCCCGCTGCTGGCCGGTGCCCGGGTGCTGGACCTGGGCTGCGGCAGCGGTCGCGATGCCTATCTGTTGGCTCAACAGGTGGGGGCCAGCGGCGCGGTGGTCGGCGTCGACATGACTCCCCAGCAACTGGCGGTGGCCCGTGACCACCAGGCTTGGCACGCCGAACAGTTCGGCTACGCCAACGTGCACTTTGTCGAGGGGTTGATCGAGCAGCTTGATCAGCTGCCGCTCGAGCCCGGCAGTTTCGATGTGGTGGTCTCCAACTGCGTGGTCAACCTGGCCACTGACAAGGGCGCTGTGCTCGCTGGTGTGCGGCGACTGCTCAAGCCCGGCGGAGAGTTCTATTTCGCCGATGTCTAGCCGATCGCCGCATCGACGATCACCTGCGTGACGATCCTGTGCTCTATGGCGAGTGCCTCAGCGGGGCGCTCTATTGGAATGACTTTCTGCGCATCGCTCGCCAGAGCGGTTTTGTCGATCCGCGCCTGGTGACCAGCCGTCCTCTGGCGATCACCGATCCCGAGCTGCTCGTGCGGCTGGGTGAGGTCCGCTTCTATTCAGCCACGTACCGCCTGTTCAACCTTGCCGAGCTGGAAGACGCCTGTGAGGATCACGGTCAGGCTGTGCGCTATCTCGGCACGATTCCAGACCAGCCCCACGCCGTAGATCTCGATGCCCACCATCACTTTGAAACGGGGCGTCATGTGCCGGTGTGTGGCAACACCTTTCGCATGTTGAACCAGTCTCGTCTGGTTGATCACTTCGCCTTTGTTGGTGACTTCGCCCGTCACTACGGCCTGTTTGCAGGCTGTGGCGCTGCCCTGCCGTTTGCCACTGCCGAGCCGAGTGCATCAACAGCCCAGGGTTCATGTTGTTGAGGCTGCTGCTCGCCTTGGCGTCCGGCGTGCTGTTGTCGCCACCTGCAGCGGCGATCGCCGATCCCGCGGCGTCAGCCGTTGAGGTGTGCGTGGTCGCTCCGCGCGTCGAGCCCATCGATGAGGGTGAAGCGATCGGTGTGGTGCCGATCGCTTCACCGACTCTGGTGGTGGTCGAGCCGTTGCAGCATCTGCGCATCGAAACCGATGGCGGCCGCTTGCTCTGGAGTCGTCGTGCCGCGCCGGGTCAGGTGCTGCCCAGCCTGCTGCGCTGGCCCTTGCCGCCGCTGCAGCCCGATCAGCAGGTGGTGTTGCGGCTCCAGCCCATCGGCGCCGGGGTCGATGCCTTCGCCCACGTGCGCCTGCGCGCGGCCGATGCCCCCCGCCTGGCGGCGACCGCCGATCTCATCCGACGACTCGGTTCCCGTCCCCAGCCCTGGATGGCCGCCATCAACGCGGCCCTGGTCGATGCCGACGTGCCCCTGGCCTGGTCGTTGCTGTACGCCCCCCAGGCCCCTGCCGCAGCGTCGATCGAGGCCCTGCGGCGCGAGCTTCTGCGCCGCGGCTGTGGCGATGGTCCCCCGTCTTGATCGGCTTTGTGGGGAGAGGCCCCAACAGGCGAAGAGCCCGACACCAGGGGTGCCGGGCTCAGGACCTTGTCAGTGAGCAATGAAAGTCGAATTGAGAGGTGACGCAGGGGCCGAACGGGCCTTGAATCCTGGTGTTTGCCGCATGCATAGGCCGTTGGCTTTGGTATCACCAGTCTGTGATGCGTCGTCGCTTTGGAACGATTCAATTCGGATCGGAGCTGCTCAAGGCGGCACCTGGGGCCATGGTGTCCAAGGATCGGCTCCCGTGAACCCGGGGGCACCTGAGGCGGCGCATCGGGCGGCTGATTGAACCGGGGAACCGCAGATCAGGACCAGACTGTTGGAGCAGGGGCCTGCGGTCAGCGCACTCCTGACGATGGGCGGGGTGGAGTGTCATCCATGATTGGGCCTCCGAATCTCGATGACTCCACTGTTGTCGCGATCGCGGTGCCTGGCCATAGGTAGAGATGCCTGTTATGGCCTTGGCCGGACTGGTTCCGCCTTGGCGCCGGGGCTCCGTTGTCTCGTCAGCATCCCGGCAGCCGTGTCTCTGCCGGGCGATGTCTGAACTCAGTCGCGCACATCAGCGCAGCCTGGATCTGCTTTGGAGCCATCCCTTGCCCCACGGGCTCCGTCTGGCCGAGGTGGAGGCCCTGCTCGCCGCCCTCGGTGCCGAGGTGCGGCGCCAGGGGCAGCGCCTCGAGATTCACTTTGCCCACGGCCCCTGCGGCTGGATTCAGGCCGGTGGTGGTGGGCGGCGCCAGGGGGACCTCGATGCCGAAGCGGTGCAGCGTCTGCGCCACCTGCTGACCGAGGCTGGCATCGCGCCCCTGCATCCGGCCGCGACCCCCGACGCGCCCCGCGGTGACCAGGCGGTGCGGTTGCTGCTGGTGGTCGACCATCACCAGTGCCGCCTGTACCGCCTCGAGGGGGAGACGGTGGACCACACCGTGC